>JAKATV010000340.1 GCA_021818565.1 Planctomycetota bacterium | reverse complement strand
GCGTCGGCTCAAGGGGTTTACGAACCCGGTTCTCGCCGCCGACTCCTTGCATCTGGCCGGTTTAAGGCCAATCAACCCGTAATTATGGCCGGAACAGGGCACTAGGTGCGCATGAACAAGCTGCCGCCATTTATCAGTAATCCGCTTCGCAATTGGCGATTCTGGCTGATGGCGGCAGTGATTGTCGGCATTTCCTGGCGGCTGCTTGACTATCTTCTGCGCTTTCCCGTATGGGGGGATGAAGCCTCTTTAGGCATGAATATCCTCCGACGCAATTACCTGCAATTGCTTGCGCCTCTGGGACGTGTGCAAGTTTGCCCGCTTGGGTTTCTCTGGGTTTCCAAGTGGATGATCGCAGTCGCGGGAACCTCGGCCTTTGCTCTGCGTTTTTTTCCGCTGCTGTGCGGCATAACCGCGGTGCTGATCGCGTGGAAAATATTTCATCGCGTCGCCGGGCGGAAAGTGGGGCTGCTTGCTACCGCTATGTTGGCCTGCTCGTTGGCCACCGTGCGATATAGTACTGACTTTAAGCCCTATTCAACGGATTTACTGGTTGCCATGTGTTATACAGGCTTGGGCTTTTGGGCCTTGCGATGTCCCAAAGATTCCCGGCCGCTGATTTATCTGATTGTTTTTACGCCGCTGGCGTTATTGTTTTCCTTCCCCGGCATTTTCATGGCCGCTTCCGTCAGTGCCGCGCTATTACTGAGGCAAATTAAACATTCCAATAAGACATGCCGATGGCTTTACGCCGGATTTAACGTCCTGGCTTTAGGCGTTTTTGCCGTTCTATTTTTTGGATTCATGCGCGGGCAGATGCACCATACAAAAGCGGGCATGGATGTGTATTGGCGAAATGCGTTTCCGCCGCTGAACTGGCATATATTTGGCTGGCTGATCCAGGCGCACGTTTCCAATATGATGAGTTATCCGCTGGGCGGAAAAAAGGGCATCGCTCTGCTGATCACGCCATTGTGCATAATTGGCGTCTGGAGATTATGGCACAAGCGGCGACGGGCGGAATTGGTATTGCTTGTTGCCCCGTTTATCCTGACATTTATCGCCGCACTGCTTCGCGCGTATCCCTATGGAACCAGTTCACGCGTGCAGCAGCATCTGGTTCCATCCATTATGCTCTTGTCTTCCATCGGGGCGGTTACTCTCGCGGCAATGGCCATGCGTAAACACCATTCATTTTCGGCTTGGCGAGCGTTTGCCGGTAGCGTCGTGGCTGCCTTGCTGATGTTTGCGGTAATTTGCATGGTTCTGGATATTCATCGCCCCTGGGTTGGCCCCGGCCCGCGCATGGTTCGCAATCTTACCCGCACCGTGTTCCGCGGCGCTGATCAACATACGGAAATTATCATTACGAACCACAAGCCGGATGCCTTTGCCTCGGAAATCGCCTGGTATTTCAATACGCAACGCCATGCGTACAAAACCGGCGTGCCGCTATCGGCCAAAGCTCTTGAGCCATCAGCCCGGCGATTGTGGGTCATTCATTTTGGCTATAAACCGGTCCATCATTTCAACCATACCGTGGTTTCCAAGTTCACCGCGGGCGGAATCATTCTACATTTGTTAAAACAGCACGACCGAATTATGCGCGTCGGTTTCAGCAAAAACCCACCCATCGTAGCGCAGGCTTCCTTGTTTGCCGTTAATCGGCAACATTAACCGTTCCTTGCTGATAGGGCGGCCTTGACCTAGAATTAGTCCCGGCGGTTGATGAAAGTCCGATCCTGTTTTGGTCTTTACGCATCGCTTGGAAGGATTTACTTACCTATGGGTGAGAACAGGAAAGACGCCAATTGGAAATTTTGGCGCATTGATAATAAGAAAATATTTATCTACCGGCCGGTCATTACCTTCTGGCTGAAGTTTCGCGTGGGTATGTCGGTGCTGGTGGCGATGGTCACGGCCGCGTTTGCCATGCTGCTGATATTCCGTCCGCTCTGGTTTCACCTCGCCGACCCGCACGCCGCCTATATCATCGGTCCGATCATGCTGCTGGCGGGTGTGATTCAAATGTTTCTGATGCTCAACAGTTCGTTGGGATGTATGGCGGTGGTGCAAAATGATTGCATAAATGTGCGCGGCAGACGCTATTTCTGGAAGAACATCCGGGACGTTTCCGTGCAGGAAACCTCGTTTGGCCCTAAAGGCCAACCGGCCCTTAAACTGCATGTCTCCAAGCGCAAGGGTGAAAAGGTTGTAACTATTATTCCGGAAGGCATGGCGGGGCAACAGGAACTGGACCAACTGGCCCGGCACATCAAAAAACTCATCAAACAACTGGCCGACAAACGCTCCGGCAAGCCGCCCGGCGGCGAAAACGCGTGATTGGCGGCGAATGGGATGAATCGGCAATCAATGCAGTAAACGCAATAATTACAGGCGTTGATTGCAAGAAAGCTTACCATCGCCCACATCACCCTTCGGTAACTGTTTACCGCTCCGCGGCGAATATTCGCAATAACGGGTGCGCCGTGAAAAGGCGCTGGTTTTCAGCGGGAGACAAACCCGCCCGGCAAATTGGTCGTTCCAGCCGGTAGCAATCGGGACGGC
>JAKATV010000498.1 GCA_021818565.1 Planctomycetota bacterium | reverse complement strand
CGCCCGCAGCGCTCCCACTACGGGCAATGGAATAACAAAACTGTAAACGCCCCAACCCAACGCCGCCAGAACAATGCTAAGCACCATGGCGATGATGTTGTAACCCAGCCCGATCATGGCCAATTCTCGAAATCGCATATCCAGCATGAGACGGGCGGTGGGCACCGCAAAAAGCGCCGTAATGGCGATACCCGGGGCGATAATATCCATAATGGCAATGAGCTGCGGTGCGTGGAATGCCAACGCTGCGTAGGGGGCCGCTAGAAGCATCAGGAGTCCGGCGGCAATTCCCAACGCGATTTCCATCCAGAATGCGGCCTGCGCCCACCGGGCGAAACTTCGCCGCTGTTGCACCAGAATTTGCGGCATGCCGGATTGCCGAAGAATATTCGGAATTGCTCCGGCCGCGTAAGCCAGGCCGACCAGACCGAAATCATGCGGCACCAGAAGACGCGCTAAAATAATCTGCCCGATGAAACCAAAGCTTTTGGATGCCAGCGTCTGAAAAATCATCCACGCCACACCGCCCAAGCTGCGTCGCGCAATGTGCGAGGGCCTTGCGGGACCATCGGCAGTGGTGGACTGTGCCTTGTTTTCAGGTGTATCTATCACATTACAGACCCATCGCAATCCCGGCCATTACTTGGACAGGCTTTTAGTGCTCGTATCGGATAGTATCATAAACCAGTTCAGTTGACTTGGGGATACTGCCGATGAAATCATGGAGTGTTTTGGCGTGAAGGCGGCGACGTATTTCTTTCGGCAAATGGCAGGCTGGCTTTTAATGCTGGCGCTGATTGTTGCGCCCTGGGCGTGGGGAACGGTTAAACCCATCGGATTATTCGTTGCGGAAGTGGTACTGGCTTTGGCGTGCGGTTGCTGGTTGCTGGCAATGGCGGCTCCGGCATATCGCCCCAAGTTGCCCCGGCTGCTGCTGGTATGTGTCGTGCTGTTGCTCCTGCAAGGGTGGTTCATGACTATCAATGCGCATCACACGTACAACACAATATCGCATCACTTTTCCCCGGCGCATCCACTGGTGCCGCTGCTACCCGGTGCGTCAGATCAAATCATGGCCGCCGGGGCCATGGTGCATGTCACCGCTGTATTATTGGCGCTATTAATGCTGTGTGATTTTGCCCAGCTTCCGCGATGGCGCTGGGGTTTTTTAAAGGCCTTGGCCGCCGCCGGCGCATCAATCGCGATCTATGGCCTTGGGGCCAAAGCGGGAATAGTATCTCCCATGTTCAATGTGCCCGGAGACCCGGCCAGCGTATTTGGATCATTTGTCTATCACGGCGTTGCCGGTGCCTATTTAAATTTAGCAATTCCCGCGCAGATTGGTTTGGCAATGCTATATTTTGGTCAATCAGGGCGCAAAACCAAAGGTCTATTTTGGGCAGCCTCCGCGATGATCACAATCATCGCCGTGATGGTGAATATTTCGCGCGGGGCGGCCCTGATTTGTGTGGGGGAATTGGCTCTGTTGGCCATTCTGCTGATTTGGAATATTCGCCGGGATGCACGATTTCGCGCCGCAATAATACGGTGGCAATGGCTGATATCAGCCGGGGCGGCTTTGTTGCTCTTGGGCGTGATTTATGCGGTTGGGCATAATCTGCCGCGCTGGGAGAAATTTCACGGAGATTTTTCACTGCATGGTAATTCGCGCCTGCTGGCGTGGCGGGTAGGCTGGGGCATGGTCACCACGCATCCACTTTTCGGGTCCGGCCCGGGCAGTTTCAAGATTCGTTTTCCCCTGTCCCACCACATGATTCAAGCGTTGTACAGCCATTGGATTGTATCATTTTACAATCCCGGCCACCGCATCAGCCGTTGGAGTTACGTTTCCAATGATTACCTGCAAACGCTGATTCAATGGGGCGCGGCAGGTTTCATCGTATGGGGAGTTCTGGTGCTGGGAGCGTTCCGGCCGGTGGAGCGGCTAACGAATCGCGACACCTCCGCAGCGCCCGCTTATTCCAGGGATAATCTCCTGATAAGTTGTGCGCGCGTAGCGCTGCTGGGGGTTTTTATCCATGCCCTATTTGATTATCCGCTGGAGATCACCGCCCTGGAATTGGATGTCGCATTCTATTTAGCCCTGAACTGGGCACCGCAATCCCCCAACTTTCGCCGCACGGCCGCAGGCTGAAACAAGGTAAAAAAGAAGATAAGCCGCACTGGTGCGTTTTCCAATTTTACGGTTATAATCAATGCCCTATCGCGGGCGTAGCTCAATGGCAATGCCGCATTGTTGCGAGAAATTCATTCAAAAACGCCTTTCTGTCAACAATTGTGTCAACAATTAATCGTTAAAAAATATAAAATAACGACCTTTCCATAAAAAATTGTGTGGTGAATTTAATGATGAGGGGAGCACTCTATCGCATCCTCTAATTGACGATCAGAACAATATCGTTGAAAGCGGCATGTCCATGATTATCCAGTGGTGCCTGCAAGAATCTTTGGATCCAAAGATGGATTCCACTTGGGCGGTGCAATTCACAAAAACCCCGATGATTTGGCGGCATTTCTTGTGACTATCGCGGGTTTACCGGCGGCATAAAGGAAGGCTTTGT
>JAKATV010000270.1 GCA_021818565.1 Planctomycetota bacterium | reverse complement strand
TAAATAGCAGAATAATCCCCAATTATCTCGCGTAAAATCGGCATGCCAGCGGGTCAGGGCCAGGTTGTTCCAAATAGACCGGCTGCCTCCGGCGGCGGTAATCATCAGATGATAGCGCCCGTTGGATAGCAATTGGACTTCCGGTTCGGGCGTCTGGGCCGTGGTATACACGCGCCAGGTAAGGGCTTCTTCGGATACCGGACGCCGTGATTCAGCAACTTCCACGGCATGGGGATAAACCGGCTTTGCCTTGGGCGGCTTTTCCTGCAGCAGCAGATCGCCGGAGCGTAACAGCGGATCGGCCAGAAAGCGCCGCTGCATCGGTTGATTCAGCAGAACGGAGGTAAGAGCCAAAAGACTCATGCCTTCATGATGAACCATAAATGAGCGTACCGTCGCGGGTATCCCCGCTTTGACGGCGCGCTGCGGTGTATAGTCAATGGCCTCATAAAATCCGCAGTCTCCCATCTGCCCTTCCTGCTCCAGTCGCAACAAATTCCGCGCTGCCTGAAGCGGGCGAACCATCAAAGCGAGAACAGCGGCATACGGAGCAATGACCAGATCCTCGGAAAGCCGGCGCTTAAATCCCAGTCCCGGTACACCAAAGGCTTTGTACTGATAATTCCGCTGGGCATCGGTGGCGTTGTAGCCGGACTCTGAAACTCCCCAGGGAATTCCCCGTTCGCGTCCATATTCGATATTTCGATCCACGACAGCGCGCATCGTCTGATCCAGCAGACTGCCCTGATAATTCGGCATGATCAGAAGCGGCATAAGATATTCAAACATTGAGCCGCTCCAGGACAGCAGGGCAATGCGTCCGCCCAGACTCGTAAGTTGCCGCCCCAGCGCAAACCAGCTTTCCTGCGGTACTTGGCCGGTGATGATGCCAACGTACGTGGTGAGTCGGGCTTCCGATGCCAGGAGATCGTAAAAGCCCGCATCCAGACGGTTCTCATTAAGGCGAAAGCCGATGGAAAAAAGCTTCCGGCTGCGTACAAAAAGAAGTCCAAAATCCATCTTCGCCATAGCCGAGCACCGGTGCTGCATATCTTTCAGACTTGCCAGCCGATCTTCCATGTGGCGCAAGCCTCTCTGAAGGCTCGCCGATAGATTGCGGTCAACGAACTCGGGGGTGGCCCCGGCGTGGCCTGAGAGCAAGGCGGTCAGGGCGGTTGCCTGGCGGCATAATTCCACCATCGCGGAAACAGACGCGTTGTTTTCCAGTTCCCGCATGATCCGGCACAATTCCGCATACGCATCGGCGCTTTTTCCGGAAATCGTAGTCTTGGGTCCGCCCAAAGGCGGTAGTAAAATCCACGGGGCCAATTGCGTTATATCGTCAATGAATTCCCGATGCATCGCTTCCAGAGCGGAGAGCCACCAGTTCGCATGAACGCTACCTGCGGCCGGTGCGGACAAACTTAGGTCTTCAACGATATTCTTTCCCCGCCGGAGTTGATCCAGAATATCCCGCAAGCGATGCGGCCTTTGCGCGTAGATGTCAAATAATTGAGCGCCGGCAGTTTGTATTTTTTTCAGATGGATGGGGTCCGGGGTGTCTTGCGTATCTCGCGGCGGCCCCAGGCATCCGGCTTCATGCTTTAACGCCAGAACGGTATCCAAAATTCCCTCGTTGAACCGCGGAGGAATTAACGGCGCGTTCGCCAACTCCTCCAGCGCATAACGCATCAGCAGAAGGTCGGCTGCCAGATTTCCGCTATCCACCGTTGACACATACCGTGGTTCCAAGGGTTCCAGTGTGTCGGTGGCATACCAGTTAAAAAAATGGCCCCGGTAACGTTTTAATGTTTCCATCGTGGCCAGTGTGGCCCGGGTCCGGAGCACAAACGTGCCGCAGGAAATCCAACCGAAATCCAGCGCCGCAAGATTGGCCAAAAGCGCCATTCCGATATTGGTGGGACTGGTGCGGCGCGCCAATACGGGCACCGGATATTCTTGAAAATTATCCGGTGGCAAATGATGATCGGCGGCCGTGACATATTGCTCAAAATACCGCCACGTCCGCCGCGCGGTCATGCGCAAAAATTGTTGGGTTGAGCCATCCATTTTAAGCGTTGTCCCTAAAATGGGATGGCTAAGAACCCATGCCGCCATGGGTGAAAGAAGCCAGGCCAACAGAAGCGGTAAAGCGTCGAGAAGCACCGGCCTGCGCAGCGCGACCAGTGCGCAAAATCCGCTCACCGCTATAACCGGGCCGGTCCCCATCGATAGAAAAGCCCTGCCAAGTGATGAAGATACCGTGCGTTGCACGGCACTGCTGGTTCGCCATTGCAGGAGCCGGCGGCGCGTAATGGCCATACGTATCAGGGAACGCACGATGGCGTCAGCGCTTAAGGCGGCCTGAAAAGCCAGGAAGGTTAACTCCAGGGCGGAAATCACAATCTGTCGCCCGAATCCCAGGCCCCATAATCGCAAATGGGTCTCCAGGGGTAGTTCCGGACTTTTTCTCACAAGTTCGAATAGCGCGGTAAGCAGACCCGGTGCGGCGATGGCCGCTATCAGCGCCAAGGTCCACGCTCCGGGATCGGGAAGAATCAGCCAGGCAATAAACAGCATGATAACGGTGGCGGGCACTGTGCAACTGCGGCGCAGATTATCAAATATTTTCCAGCGCGACAGCATGGAAAGCCTGTTGCGTCTCCACATTCGACCCGCGCCGGGTACCCATGGAAAAAGCCAGCCGGCAATCTGCCAGTCACCGCGAATCCAGCGATGACGGCGGTTGATTTCCGCGCCGTAGTGCCACGGATGATCTTCAAAAATCAGAATGTCGCTTGCCAGTCCGGACCGCAGGTGGCACCCCTCCAGCAGATCGTGACTGAGAACAAGATTTTCCGGAAGCCGGCGGTACATGACGCGCTGGAATACGTCGATATCCAGAATGCCCTTGCCGATAAAGGATCCTTCGCCAAACAGGTCTTGATAGATTTCGGAAACCGCCCGCGTATACGGATCAATGCCCGGGTCGCCGGCGTACAACAGGGAAAAGAGAGAACGCTGCGACGATGGCAGATTGATCGCCACCCGCGGCTGGAGAATGCCGTAGCCTTCCTCCACCAAACCGGTTCGAGCGTTGATAAGCGCCTGATTCAGGGGATGGGCCATGGTGCCGATAAGCTCAGCCGCCGTGCCGCGTGGCAACTGTGTGTCAGCATCCAGCGTGATGAGGTATTTGGCCGTTCTCAATAACGCAAGTTCCCCGATAATGACCAGAAAAGCCTCTTGCTGATCTGACCGCAGCACGTTGATGAGATCTTCCAGCTTGCCGCGCTTGCGTTCATAGCCCATCCATATATTCTCAGCGGCGTTGTAGCGGCGGGGCCGATGAAACAGGCAAAACGGCCCGTTATCCGCGTGGCCATAATTTTTATTCAGCATTTCAATGCCATCGACCAGCTTGCCCAGCAGAGCTTCATCTTCCGGCATGACCTGGCGCGGGGCATCGCCGAAATCCGAGACCAATGCAAAGAATAAATTCGGATCGCGATTGGCCAGATAGCGCACCTCCAAAGATTCCAACAAGTCCTGAATTTCCGATTCGCTGTCGGCCATGCAGGGAACGGCAATAAGTGTGCGGCAGGAATCAGGGATCTTCTTTGAAAAATCCATGCGCGGCAGCGTCCGTGGAACCATAATCAAAGACGCCACATAATGCGCCAGAATCAATGAGAACTGGCTGATTGGGAAAAGCGCTAAGAATCCCACCATCAGCGCCAGCCATCCATGGGTGGAGGCCATCATCACCAGAGGTAATGTTAAGCTGATGGTCAACAGCGCCACAATGCCTGTATACAACGCTAAAGGGCGCTCGCCGGCCCAGCGGATGAATTTCCGCGCCAGCGGGGCCTTGACCTTCAGAACCTGCTGCAATTGGTTCAGGCCGGAACCTATGAGATAATATCCCACATGACATTGTCGATCCGTGGGTGGTCGGGTCTTGCTGGCATCGGCAGCCAGATCTATCGCTGCGCGGGCAGGCAGCATCTCGGGAAGCAAGTTGGAAGCGGCGAGGTTTTCTATAACGTGGCGGTACGTGTCGCGGGTCTGGAAGTCCATGGCCGCGTAGATGCCCGCTGGATCTTCGCGCAGCGTTTTTTCAACCGCACTTTGGCTTTCGACAAATTGCCGCCAATCCATGGCGTCGATAAAGCGCAAACTGCCGAAACAATTCCCCATGGATATCTGGTCCGCGGCCTGCCGACGACTTTGCCGCTGTACCAGCAATTCAAGGGTTTCACTGGAGCGGGCCACAAGTTGACTGATCCAATTCAACGCTAGGGCCAGGGAAGCGTTTTGTCCCTGTAAACGGCGTACCAGTTCGGTGATAAAAGCGCTGGACAGAGGTGGCTCGGCTTTTACCATGGCGGCCAAGGCTACAATCGTATCATCGGGCGTTTTCTCCGCCGCGTCGATTAACTGATTCGCCCAATAGTTGGCTGAATTTCGATGTTGGCGGGCCTTGGCGATTTCCGCCGCAACCCGGCGCAGGTTTTCCACCAGCGCCAGACGCAGCATAATCGGTACCGCCCATAATTCTCCCATGGTCAATGTTGCAATCCGCTGGTAACCCGCCAAAAATCGGTCCAGTGCTTCGCCGTCCACCCGGCCATCCAGGTGGCTGATGAGGCGCAGGATCAGGTCGTAGACGCGCGGATAGCCGGCGCGCGGGCCATTGCGCAGCCAGGGCAGCTTCACGCTGTATCCTTTGGGAAAATGCCGCTGAATCAGGCGAACCTGCTCCTCCACGAGATAAAAATTATCCAGCAGCCATTCGGATGCCGGCGCAATAATCTGACCATTGGCCACGGCGTCACTGATAAGCTCGTACGCCTGCGTCAGGACCACGTTGTTCTCAGCCAGGCGGGCCAGAAGAATTTCCGGTGCGCCACTGGGTTGAACCTGATGTTCTTTAGCCAGTTCTTCCGCCAATTGTTCTAATTGATTTATGCCCAGCAGTTCGGCGCGCAACGGTTCTTCAGTTTGTCCGGCCGGTACCGCGCCCGATGGAGTGCGTTTAAATAAACCCTTTAATAATGGCCCACGATTTTTACCCAAATACCGGCTCCAATTCAGTGACGCATTCCGTGCTGACAAGCCGCGCTTAATACGATCAAATCAGCGGTTACTTGGATAACGTCGCAGGTTTGAAATTTTCCGACATCGTCGGCTGCCTCGTCTACGGCTTATTTTGTCTTCATCCCCCGATTAATTAATAGACCCTCGGCCCATCATAGTCAAGCATTTTTTCAGAAGTTTTTTAGAAACTTTTCAGCACGGGCGGGCCTGACGCTTCGGATGGTTGCTCAAGGGCTGTTGGGTCAGCGCGCGGACCTGGCGCGGCCACCGTGCGTCAGCCGGCGGGTTGTTGTGCGGAAGAGCGTGGCTCTTCCGGGGGCGGGACGGGCAATTTGGCCGTCAGGCGACTGTTAACAATGCCGCCGATAATAGCCAATGTTAATTCCACAAGAATTTGACATACCCGGGGAAGTGCCACAACGACCACCACCAATTCCGGCGAACCAACAAGCGGTGCTATAAACAGTGCCTGCACTGCCTCGCGCACGCCTAATCCACCCGGCAGCAGACTGAACATACCCAAACTTACCGACAGGGCAAATACGCCGATGAGTTCAAACGTATGCAAAATGCTCACGTGGTGCACGCAACTTACCGCCATCCACAAGCCCACGCCGCCCCACAGCCATGTGGGTAAAAACATCACCACGGCATAAATCATGTGCTTTAATTTAAACCGGCGGCTCGGTGGAATGGCGGCTTTACCCATGGACCGCAGGGCGGTGTTAATAATCCAGAAGAAAAACGGCGGATAAAACAATCCCAGCAAGCCCGCCATGATCAGGCCGCAACCCAGCAGATACAGCGGGTGATTTCGCGCCGCCACCACCAGCGCCGTTGAACCCACCAGGCCGCCGGAAAGCGTGTACATGGCATTTTCCAGAAGCGTGGACAGCAAGCAGGTTTCCCGGGCCATCCCCGCCCGATGCGTGCGTTCCAAACGCATCAACACCAGCAGCACCTTGCCAGGGGCGTATTTGCCCATCTGGCTGAAGGTATAGGCTCCCAGCAGCGGCAGCACCGGACTGCGGTCTCCCATACGCCGCGCCAGCCACAGCCAGGTCAGAGCGTTCGTGGTCATAATACCGACAAATGCCAGGGGGATAATCGCACAGTAACGCCAGTCTATATGGACCGGGTGCTGCCCCACGGTGTGCCAGGTTTGTTCCAGCTTGATGCCCACAAACGCGAACACCGCCACCATCACAATGAGTTTTAGAATAAAAACGCCGGTCTTTTTTGTCACTGACAATCGCCCGTGTTGCAAATATCATCCGCGCGCCGCCCGAGCCCAGTACCGCTTTTCCAGCTCCTCGCCAACGCCGCACGACCCCTATTATGGCGTAAACGCTCCCGCTTGTCTGTTTATGCAATACCCCGCGCCGAAATAAAGGTATCGGATACGAATGGCACTTCTTCCGCAGTTGCATTTCCACCCTTTTGGCCGCTCGGGGCATGAGGCCATATATTCCGCGACGGTTCATAGTTTTTACCGGTCTTCAACCCAAAAGTTTCCGGGCGATTATCAGAATGCCGGCAAGTATGGCGGCGGTGCCGACGAAGCGTGCGATGTTGTCGCTTTGCGGCAGAAGCCTTTCCGCCGTGATCACGGCCCCGACTCCGAGGATCGCTAGCGCATTAAGCATGCCCAGCACGATCAGCATTAGCATAGGAGCGGCACAGCAGATACAGCAGGCGGTGCCTTGCCGGAAGCCATGGCTGAAACTGCCATCGTATTTTCGGGGCGACACCGAACACCCGAAGGGTAAGCGGCAGCGGCGCAGAGCCGCCAATTTCCAGCCAGTGAACTGGAAGATTCCTGCAATAATTAACGCCACGCCGGATAACAATGGAACGGCCCGGCTAAGGTCATTGCGGCGCATAACGGCGGTCGCAAACAGTACGCCCAGTATATAAATGCCTACACCGACGGCCTGCCAGACGGTAAAGTACCCGGCCGCCATCGCTGATAAAGACACGGGCGCTCGCCTTGTTTTAAGAAACATGGGCACAGCGGATGGCATCATCATGGCCGCCATCATGGCCAACCACATAAGTTGGAAATCCCCGGCGGAACTGAACCAGGAGTGCCCGTTCATCCGCATCCACATCATGGACATTGTCCAACCGCCAGGCATGCCCATGCCGCCGCGCATCGAATGACAAAAATAAACAGTGGCCCATGCGCCGGCGAAAAATGCAAATGCACAAATCGCAATAAATCCGAGGGGCGGCGAACATCTTGCGCCGGCGGTTGAACTACGACATTGCAGTGGGACGGTCATAGAGTTTCCCTGTAATTAAGCGCAGCAATCTTTTGGTGCTCCACTTTCGTATTCGTCATGGCGACGCCACCAAGCACCGGGTTTGGCGCGTGGTCCGCCGGCCGGAGAATCTTCCCATTGCTCCTGTCGGCCCAGCGGCGTTAAATCAAGTAATGTCCAGATGTTCAGCCCCTCGACTCCGCGGCCATTGGTATGGTAGGTGCGGTACACATTTTTGTCGTCATGGATAAAGACGCTCAATCCATACGTTTCGTACTTGTCGGTGGTAAGCCCAAAGTCCTTATTGAAGTCGCTGCCATCGGACGAATACCAGGGGTATGTCCATCCCATCCGCTTCTTTAATTTCTCAATATTGGTCAAAGGTGCGAGAGATACCAGGCAAAAAGAAGTATTGCGCGCATGTAAATGCGCCAAGCAGCCAAATTGATCTGTTACCATGGAGCACCCGACGCATCCGCCATCCGGCCAGCCCGGCACAGTCGGCGCAAACATAAAGTGGTAAAGGATAAGTTGGCGACGGCCTTCAAATAATTCGAGCAGACTCATTTTACCCTTCGGGCCGCTGAATTCGTAGGTCTTATCTATTCTGACCATGGGCAGCCGGCGCCGTTCGGCGGCCAGCGCATCGCGGGCCCGTGTTGCCGCCTTTTCCTTCACGAGCAGGGCCTTGCTCGCCTTTTGCCATTCGGCCAAATTTACGATTTTCGGAAATACGATTTGGTTTTCACCGCTTGTTTTCATAAGTTTATTCCTTAAAAAAAGAACTGAATAAAATCGTTCACATAATAAGTCTTAAATCACCCTTAACCGCTTTTTTTCTCGGCGGCCGCCCGAATCTGCTCGAGTATCTCACCCCAGCCCTTGGTGACGTTCTGTTCGAGTTCCGGTTCCATGAGTCCCATGGCCAGGTGCGTAAATTTCAGCAAGATGCCGCCGGACTGTTCGGTGAGGCGATATTGGATATGCGAGATCGCGGGATAGGACATCATCAGAGGTCCCGCGATTTCCAGGAGTTTGGGCGGTTTAATGACTTGCACATGGCCCCAGAGATGCCCGGCGTTATCGCCCAGATCGCGGTACCAGCGCCCGCCTGGCCACGGCTCGAGCTTCAAATTCAATGGCTGCAAAGGGCCGTGCGGCTCCAGCACGCTCTGGAAGACCACCTCCGCCGGAGCCGCAATCAGCAACTCTTTGACAATGGTGAAGCTTCTGATGGCAGAAGGATTGGCTTGTGCGACCATGATGTTACTCCTTAGAACAATGTTGTTGACCCGGCGCGGAACGATTCCGCGCCGCAAGGTCCCGCGCAGTTGTTTCGGCAGCTTCTTTTATGCCGGCCAGGTGATCGGTCCATAACTGTTCAAAATGTTGGATCCAATCGTGTACCGGTTTCAGTTCGTCCACGTTTAATTCATACAATCGGCGTTGTCCGGCTTTATGAACGGTAACCAGCCCGACTTTCCGCAGTACGCGCAAATGCTTGGAGACCGCGGGCTGCGGAAGCTTAAGTTTGCGCACCAGTTCGCTGACATCCCGGCAATAGCCCCGGGCCAGCAGATCCACGATCTCCCGTCGCCGGGGTTCGGCAATGGCGTTAAAAATATCAGAAGTTGTTGCAGCTCGAGCCATGGCGATATTATATTCCCATTAGGGAATATGTCAAGTGGCAGAGTCGTAGTTACGGCCTTGAACGGCGGAAGTGCCTGAGATCCACAGATGTTACGCATGTCGCGCCTGTTTGAGATTATGCGGCTGGAGCCTCGGAGGTTCTGGGAGAGAATCCTAACGCCGACATCGGAGTTTCACCTACGCGCAAATCGGTGAGCTCCTGATAGGCAAGGGCCTTGCAAACGGCGATGATCATTGGCGTGATACTTATGGATCACCCAATAAAAGCCGACAGGGCCGGCGGGTGATTCTGAATAATCCATCTTGCCCTCGCATGGCCGGTAAAGGGTGGCAGCTTCCCTCGCCGGCCATGCACTTTTTTATGGCAAAACTTTTGTATTCTCCAACAACAAAGCCGGTACCGCACGCTGTGTGGCACCGGCTTATAGGCAAATTCCAAGGTCGGGAATTCTTTCATACTCGCGACGTTTATCCTACTGCTTGGGGGTGGAGCTCCAATTCTCCGACGCTGCGACGCCCGGCAAATCCCGCACTGATGTCATGCCAGAAGTTAATGGTCGGCTCGCCGATCTGCCAGCATAAAAGTATGTCCCGGCCATTAAAGCGGGATGGGAAATCCAGCAACCCGCGTGTCGGGTCTTTGAGTTCTACGCCTATGGCCGCTAATTCCTCCAGCAGGCCGCTAAGCTGGTCAGTCATAATATCAAATTGCGCTTCAATGGCATTGGCCTGCTGGGCGGAAGGCTGTTCGTGGCTCGAAGCCGTCTGATGCACCAGTTTGCGGCGTTGCAGTTCAATGCGTTGAATGTCCGTGGCAATGCGATTGACTAATACCAAAGCTCGGCGCGCTTCCGCCAAGGTAAAATACCTCTTGGGAGTAGGCTCCAAGGAATGTTTATCATTATGGGGAGTTGCGCGGGTCATGTTTGTAACTGCCTTTCTGGCTTAAAACTACCTTGCAAGCGTTTATCATTAAACGCCTCTCCCTATAATAGCCTGCCAGAATCACAAATCGGCAAATTCATTCCCGGAACTTCAAGGAATGCTGATAATAAATTTGCTGGCGCACATCTTATCCGCATTCACGGGTATAAAACGGTCCATTTTTATGGTAGTGGTCTGCCCGCGAGTCATGCCGTCGGGGTGCCATCCGCCACTTTGTAAGCGTCTGCCGAGGGTTCTTTAATCGTGGCCAGCAGCTTGTCCACCACGGCATCGGTGTCAATTCCTTCGGCATCGGCGTTGAAATTGGTAATGATCCGATGGCGTAAGACGGGTTTGGCAACGTGACGAATGTCATCCGTGCTGACATTGAGCCGACCCCGCAAAAGCGCTCGCGCCTTGGCTCCCAGAACCAGATTCTGCGCCGCGCGCGGGCCGGCACCCCAGGTCAGATAGTTGTTAATAAAGTCCGGGACATCTTTTTCATGTGGACGTGTGGCCCGCACCAGATTCACCGCGTAATCCACCACATGATCGCTTACCGGCACGCGCCGCACGAGTTTCTGAATGGCCAGAATATCTTCCGCGGAAAGTACCGCATGGGGTTCGCTGCGAATATCCATGGTGGTTTGTTTGACGATCGTCCGTTCGTCGTCGCGCTGCGGATAGCCCACCTTGACCATGAACATGAATCGGTCCAATTGTGCTTCCGGCAGCGGATATGTGCCCTCCTGTTCCACCGGATTCTGCGTGGCCAGGACAAAAAAGGGCTGCTGCAAAGGATAGGTTTGGCCGCCCGCGGTTACCTGATATTCCTGCATGGCCTGCAAAAGCGCGGCCTGTGTTTTAGGGGGTGTGCGGTTGATTTCATCCGCCAGAAGCATGTTGGTAAATACCGGTCCTTTGATGAAGTTAAATACGCGTTTGCCGGTTTGCGGATCTTCCTGAATAATGTCGGTGCCGGTGATATCCGAGGGCATTAAATCCGGGGTGAACTGAATGCGGTTAAAGTTCAGACTTAAAACCTTGGCCAGCGTGCTGATCATCAGGGTTTTGGCGAGGCCCGGTACACCCACCAGCAGGCAGTGTCCACGCGAAAATAAGGCCAGTAGAAGCGACTCCATCACGTCGGATTGACCGACAATGACTTTGCGGATTTCTCCCAGCATGGCTTCGCGCACAAGTTTAAGACGTTCAACGGCGGCCAGTTCCGCGCCTGCCGGGGCCGAAACGGCGGCACGTTGCCGGGAATCCGGGGTGGGAACTGTTGTCATCCATGTACTCCCAAAAAACGTTGATTGCCCATCGCCGCCGGCCTGGAAATCCAACCGCTTTCCGCCGACCATCGCGTCAAGAGTCCAACGCGCCAAACGGCTGATTGTTGCCGGCGGCACGCACCGCCGCTTTGAAGCGCGTCCGCCCTTGAAGGCGAATTGTACCCGAAGCGGGCCGGTTGCTAAATGCCGGATGCCGGTACCGATAGCCTCGTGGCTTTAATGTACGCCGGAATTGCGCTTCTTGGGTTGCTGATCCAGCAGTCCCTGAAGCATCTTGATGGCTTCCCACGCCTGCATGGGGGACATGCGGTCCAAGTCCAGACATTGCAGTTGACTAAGCACCTGGGATTCCAGCGGATCAAATAAGGCGCTTTGTGATGCCGCCGCCGTGGCTGCGGCCCGGGGCTTGCCGCGGCCCACATGAACGGCCAATTGTTCCATCAATTGCCGGGCGCGGTGAATAACACTTCGCGGAATTCCCGCCAGGCGCGCCACCTGTACGCCGTAGGAACGGTCCGCGCTGCCCGGTACAATCCGATGCATGAACAGAATCTGATCTTCCCATTCCCGCACCAGCACGTTGTAATTCATAACCGCCGGGCTGCTGTGCGCCAGTTGGGTCAGTTCATGATAATGCGTGGCAAATAACGTGCGGCAGCGCGTGGTGCCCGAGAGAAATTCGGCGATCGCCCAGGCCAACGCCAGCCCATCGAGGGTGCTGGTCCCCCGTCCGACTTCATCGAGAATGACCAGGGAATTCTCGGAAGCATTCAAAAGGATGTTGGCGGTCTCGGTCATTTCCACCATAAACGTACTGTGCCCGGCCGCCAGATCGTCCGCTGCGCCCACGCGGGTGAAAATGCGATCCACCAGTCCGATGGTGGCCTGCCGGGCCGGCAGATAAAACCCCGCCTGCGCCATCAGCACCAGTAAGGCCGCTTGCCGGATGTACGTGGATTTCCCGGCCATATTGGGGCCGGTGATTAATTGCAGCGTCGGTCCGTCGGGGGAAAACTGGATATCATTGGGGACAAATGATTCCCCCAGAATCTGCTCTACAACCGGGTGACGGGCGTCACTGATTTGCAGTTCACGCTGGGGCGTGATGACCGGCCGGCAATAATGGCGAGCCTTGGCCAGGTGTGCGATGGAGGCAATGACATCCAGCCGGGCAATTTGCTGTGCGATGGCCTGGAGCGATTCAGATTTCCCGGCCAGGAACTCGCGTAATTGCTCATACAAATTTACTTCCAGCGCCCGCGATCGCTCCTGCGCGGTCAGCAGATCGCTTTCAAAGGCTTTAAGTTCCGGTGTGATATAACGCTCGGCATTTTTTACGGTTTGCTTGCGGATGAAATCCGGTGGAATTTTCGCCGCGTGAACGTGCGTGATTTCAATATAAAACCCGAAGATTTTATTGTAGCCCACCTTCAGTGAGTTAATACCCGTGCGCGCGGCCAACTCGGATTGATAATTCGCCAGCCACGCCCGGCTGTTGGTGGCCAGTGTGCGCAGGCGGTCAAGTTCGGCATCGCATCCGTCGCGAATAACACCGCCATCCCGCAAATGCGCCGGCGGCTCATCGGCAATCGAGGCACGCACCTTTTCGGCAATTTCCGCGGCCGGGGCGGCCAGCGGAGCCAATTCATCGGGAGCATGTTCAAAAAAGCCGCTCTGTCCGGCCAGGCGCATCAGCACCGGAAGTGTTTCCAATGAGCGCGCCAGAGCAATAAGATCGCGCGGCGTACAGCGGCGGCAGCAGATTCGTGCGGTAATGCGTTCAATATCGGCGCAATCCGTGATAACCAGCCGCAGTTCATTTAGCCGCTCTTCCAGTTCCAGCATCCGCGCCACCATGTTGTAGCGCTGTTCAATGACCACCGGATCGCGCAACGGAAATAACAGCCAATGCCGCAGCAGCCGTGATCCCATGGGCGTCTTGGTATTATCCAGCGCCCGCACCAGGGATCCTTGCGCCGAATTGTGACGCATGGATCGATTGATTTCCAGCGATCTTACTGCGTTCGGGT
>JAKATV010000003.1 GCA_021818565.1 Planctomycetota bacterium | reverse complement strand
AAATAAGCCCCGTAGCTCAATGCGGCAGCGTTGAGTTGTTTGCGAATTGCGACCAAATGCCACGCCCCCCTTCGCCCGTCCCGATTCCCGCCCCCCTGCCGCATTCAATTACGGATTTGTTCCGGCCCCCCGTTCCGCGTCAAACCACGACGCTTCCGCGTCGGGCTAATACCGCGTTACCGATATTTTCCACGCTTCGCGCCGGTACCGCCGAACCCAAACGCGTGGAACACCGTCCGCGGCCAGCGCCGAAGTTGATACCACCGGGCCTCAAACCAGAGTCGATGCTGGATATGCCGCAACTGCGCATCATCGGGGGCAATATCCAGGCCTTCACGCACCCAATAACCGGCGCGGGCAAAATCATGTTTGGACATATACGCCAACGCCAGGTTAAACATCGATCTACTGTGCTTAGGTTGAAGTTTTAACGCCAGCTTGCACTGCTCAATACCTTCGTCAAGTCGCTGCGCCATCAGCAGGGCCACGGCCAAGCCATGCCGGCCATCGGCATGATTCGGGCTTTGCGACAGGAGTCGGCGCATGGCGGCTTGCGCGGAATCATATTGATGCATATCAATAAATAAATTCCCTAATTCCAGCAGGGTCGCATCATCCGATGCTTTCTGCGCCAGTTCACAATTGGCATGATACAGCGCCTCGGCCTGATGTTTCTGCCGATGATGCACCAGCGCCATCTGCAAATGCGCCCCGATAAATTGCGGATCATGCCGCAGCACAAATTTATACCGTTCCAAAGCCAGCCGCCAATCGTCGGCTTTTTGCGCTAAAACGCCCAGTTGATAATGGGCCGTGCAATCATCCGGTTCCAGATCCAGCACCTGCCGGAATTTTTCCGAAGCGGGGCCATCCTGCCCCATTTCCATCAGCAGTTCGCCGAGATCCAGCAGCGTATCAAGGTTGCCCGGATCGGACCGCAATTCCTCAATTAAATGGGTGCGGGCTTCGGGCAGCCGCCCTTTGGCCCAGAATACATCGGCAATTCGGGCATGTACCTGCGGATAATCCGATTCAAGTTCCAGCACCTGCTGCCAACACCACAGCGCCCGGTCATAGCGCCCGCGATTAAATAGCGCCATACCCATGTTGTAAAAGCACAACGGACACTTTTCCCGATATTGCCGGGCCAGATAAAACATTTCCTCCGCGCGGTCAAAATCCCCCATCTCACTATAGGCGGCAATGCGGTTGCAATAGCACGCTTCCACTGAGGAATCAATGCGTTCCACCCGTTCAAAAAATTCTATCGCATGTTGAAATTTTCCCACGCGCGTGCAATCCGTGCCGGCGGCCGTTAAAGATTCAATATCATGGGGATCAAGCTGCACAGCCTGCTGAAAGGCCTTCAGCGCTTCATCGTAGCGATCCATCATATCCAGCGTTAAGCCAAGGTTGAAATACCAGGCACCATTATGTGGATTAATTTCAATGGCCCGGCGAAGTTCAGAAAGGGCCTCCTCCCACCGTCCCCGTTCATAGAGTTCATGAGCACGCTCAACACGTTGCTCCGCTTCCTGCCAGTCGCTCATGCTGCGTGCCGCTCCATTCAAACCAACTGATATGCTAACAAACCAGTCCTGTGAATCCAAGCATCCCGATGGAATTCCCTGATTTTTCCATTTTTCGGTTTTTCGGATCAGTTGCGAACCACCGTTCGGCTTGCCACCTGAAAGCCGCAGTGTTGCAACGCCAGCGCCACAGCGTCCGCCGCCGAGGCGTCTACTTCCAGTGAAAAATCGGTCAGGCTCATGGCGGTGGCGGGAACATAGGCGGTGCAGGGAATAATTTCACATTTATTTTGAATTTTCAGCCCCTTATGGCCGATACCGGGAATTTGATTCAGCGCCAGTCGCAGGTTCGCCAACGTCTCAGTATCAAAAGTTCCTGACCGGATGGAAAAATGCACCCGCCGGGCGCTGGCGAGAAATAACGCCAGCTTTTCCGGTACAAGGCGCTCTTTGGGCATGTCCGGCGAAATTTCCTCCTGCGAAAAGTGCTGATGAATATGTGACCACGCATCATGCAGGCATAAATGATATAAATTTCGCCCGTCGGTCAATTGCCGCACATCCCACACCGCAACCGCCTGGGAAGAAATCGGTTCTACCGCGCTGCGCAATATCGGGTCCAGCAGATCAACAAAAGCGCCGGCCCCCGCTGTGGCCGCAAGCCGACTGGTCCGGAATATCTGCATCACACACTCCAACAACCACTGCACTTCACCGTATATATGATGCCACAAAACGCCCCCGCCAGCCAAGCGATCCCACTGTAAGATTTTACCGGCACCGCTTTTGCGCAACATACCCGTTTCCCGGCAACCCAAACCGCCCCTTACCACACGACCGCACCGGGCAACCGAATTTCTTACTGTGGCCTATTGACCAGACCGGACCGGGGGCGTTGCGGCTTACGGGATTGGGGCATTACATATCAATTCGGCCTGCTGCAGAACCAGCGCCGTGGCCACATTATGCGCTAAATACATGGCGCGGGCGTCGTAGGTGGTCATGCCGGGATCCAACTGCTGATCTCCCATCCGCCTGCCATTGATAAATAGTTCATAATACCCCAGGCCACAGATATACATCCGTGCCCGGGAGACTGT
>JAKATV010000414.1 GCA_021818565.1 Planctomycetota bacterium | reverse complement strand
ACAGTTAGAGTCGCACCAGCAACGGCGGGTGCTCGATGAGTACCGCCTGGCCTATGAAATTGAAGCGCCCGTCAATTGGTGCCAAGCACTGGGCACGGTTCTGGCCAATGAAGAGGTAATCGACGGTAAAAGCGAAGTAGGGGGCTTCCCGGTAGAGCGCCGCCCCATGCGGCAATGGATGCTGCGCATTACCGCGTACGCCCAGCGATTGCTGGACGGTTTGGACGCCTTGGACTGGTCCGAATCATTGAAAATGATGCAGCGGAACTGGATTGGCCGTTCGGAAGGGGCGCTGGTGCGATTTGCCGTCGCTAATTGCCCGCCGGAAGTCACCGTCTTTACGACACGTCCTGATACGCTCTTCGGGGCCACCTATCTGGTTCTGGCACCGGAGCATCCGTTGGTGGACTTAAGCGCGGAACAAAACATCATACCCGCCGCGTGGCCGGCCGGAATTCCGGACCGCTGGCGCTCCATCACCGGTTCACCACGGGAGGCGGTTGCGGCGTATCAGAAAACGGCCGCCGCGCGCTCCGAGCGGCAACGCCAGGAAGACAACGCGAAAACCGGAACATTTACCGGGGCCTATGCCGTCAACCCGGTGAATAATGAACGTATACCCATATTTATTTCTGATTATGTGTTAATGGGTTATGGCACCGGTGCCATCATGGCCGTTCCGGCGCATGACCAGCGCGACTTTGATTTTGCCCATGCCATGGATCTCCCAATTCGCCGCGTGGTCAGCGCGGCGGCGGATCAGCCCGAGGCCGGAAAACTGCCGCTGGAATCCCCAGGCTTTTCCGTGAATTCCGCACAGCTTAATGGCTTATCCAGCGCCCAGGCCAAAACCAGAATCTGTGAGCTTCTGGAACATAAGTCATTGGGAACCCGGCAGATCAATTATAAAATTCGGGACTGGCTTTTTTCCCGGCAACGTTACTGGGGCGAACCATTTCCGCTTATACATCTGCCGGATGGTACGACTGTTCCATTGGCGGAATCCCAGTTGCCCCTGACGCTGCCGGACGTGAAGGATTTTAAGCCCACCGGCACCATGGAGCCACCTTTATTTAAAGCTGCCGACTGGCATCAGGTGCATGTGCTATTGGATGGTCCGCCTGAAAATCTGCAGGCTCGCGTAGTACCGCCCGGAACACCCGGTGCGATCCCAGCGCGGCGGGAGCTTAACACCATGCCGCAATGGGCCGGCTCATGCTGGTATTATCTGCGTTACATTGACCCGGAGAATACCACGCGCTTCTGCGATCCGGAAAAAGAAAAATACTGGATGGCCGGCGGGGTGGATTTATATGTTGGCGGCGTGGAACACGCCGTTCTGCATCTGCTGTACGCGCGGTTTTGGCACAAGGTGCTCTTTGATCGCGGTCTGGTAAGCTCGGAAGAACCATTCCGTAAGCTGGTGAATCAAGGCCTTATTCTCGGCGAAGCTGAGTATACGGTCTTCGCATTAGAAAGCGGCCAATGCGTCTCGCTGGCGGATATTGATCCGGAGTTCTCCACGCAAGTAGGGGAAGATGGCAAATCGCGGATTATCAGCCGCCACAAATCAACCGGAGCCTTGGTCGTGGGAAAAGCCTGTGACCCCGCCACGGTGGAAAAACGCGGCGACGGCTTTGTCCTGAAAACGGATAACAGCATTCAGGTGGATGCCCGATCCTTCAAAATGAGTAAATCACGCGGCAATGTGGTAAATCCCGATGATGTCATCGCGGAATATGGGGCCGACTCTCTGCGGCTCTTTGAAATGTTCATGGGGCCGCTGGAACAGGTAAAGCCCTGGAGCACCGCCGGCGTTGAAGGTGTGTACCGCTTTTTGCAGCGTGTCTGGAGAAATCTTATCGGCGGCGATGACAACGTATTTCGCGTGGTGCGGCAACATGCCGATGGAAAGTGGACCTGCCACGGGCGTGAATTGTCCGCGCCGGACGTGGAGGTTGCCCTGCGGGATGCGGCGGCAATTCTGCGACCGATGCACCGGCTGATTCGCAAAGTCACAGCCGATATCGACCGTCTGGCGTTTAATACCGCCATCAGCGCGATGATGGAATTTAACAATGCTTTGACCAAGCTGACATTTGTACCCCTGGACGCGGCATTGAATCTCCTGCGGGTACTTGAGCCGTTCGCGCCGCATATCGCCGATGAACTGTATCACGAATTAGCCGGCCCCGACGCGGGGGTATCCATCGCCTTGTTGCCCTGGCCCGCATTTGATGAACGCCTGTGTGTGGATGAAGAACTGGATGTGCCCGTACAGATTAACGGCAAGCTGGTGGGGCGTATTCGTATTGCCGCAACCAGCGATGAGCCGGAAGTATTCAGTGCGGCATTGGCTGATCCGCAGGTCGTCAATCGTTTGGCGCAGCGCCCAATAAAGAAGAAAATCTATATTAAAGGCCGCATGATTAATCTTGTGGTCTAAGAAATCGTCAGGATGCGTATATGCAGCAATGGTACAACCGCGTAATTACCGGTGAGGCGGTGGGTGTCCTTGCCGCATTGCTGCGCTGGGTGCTGTCGGCTGTTTCATTGATCTTCGGCGACATTGTGCACTGGCGCAATGTCGCCTATGACCGCGGATGGAAATCCGTTACGCGTTTGCCTGTGC
>JAKATV010000535.1 GCA_021818565.1 Planctomycetota bacterium | reverse complement strand
CATCAGTACGACCGCAATGCAGAACAAATGCCGCAACGCCATAGCCAAACTCCCGCGATCGAAAAATTGATTGTCCCCCACGCATCTGCCGCATGTCAAGGTCGGATTCCAAATTCCCAAATCCGTGGCGTGGCAATTTTTCCGGGCGACCTCATCCGTGATGTTAGCCGGCATATTTATGTGCCGTCGCATCGCGAAAAGCGCACCCGTCGCCGCCGACAGTTCCGGATATCATCGGCGCGACCCCACCCATTAAACAACAATATGGACCCCGCCCGGAATTATTGCCACGCCGTGCCCCCAAATCCGCAGCGGCTGATTTGACAAATCCCTGTTTGCCGGTAAAACTACGTTTTGCCGCCTACATACAAAATTGAATTGGAGTTTTATCCATGCAGGATCGGCGTAATTTTCTCAAAATGTCAGCAATTGCGGCACTTACCACGGCGGTTTCCGCCCAGGCCAATGCCGATAATTCAACACCCCCTTCTCTGGGAGCGGTTTCCAGTGCGGCCACCGAGGCGGGCGGGCTGAAACTTGCCATTGGTAACGATGTGCTGCGCGTGCAGTCACTATCGCCCCACATCCTGCGGTTGGATCTTTTGGCCGATGGAAAAAGCGATCCCCACACCCCGGTGCTGGACCCCAAGGCCGTTTTCCCGGGCGATCCGGCGGCCACGGTGGATACCGCGGGTGATCCGATTCGCCTTGTTACCTCCGGCTTTGAATTGCATATCAGTCGCAACCCGTGCCGACTGACAATATTAGATTCCCACGGCCACGTACTCTTGCAGCAAACCGCGGCGGAATCTTTGCATGTTGATCCTAAAGATCAGGCCCAGACGGGCTTTTCCTTCCGGCGCAACAGCCACGCCAAGTTTTACGGCATTCGCAATTCCGCATGTTGGTCTAAAAATATCCTTCCCGTGCTAAGAGACGGTGCCGGCGTTGCCAATGATACCTACAAAGTTGAAGCCTCCGTCGAGGGTGGTGGGGGGGCACCATTTACCTGGACCACCGATGGCTATGGCATTCTGGTAGATTCCGATGGCGGATATTTCCATATCGGCACAAATGATATCGGCTTTTATTATGGCGATCCCAAGGCGGATAACTATGGCCGCAATTACTTCCGGCCTAACAGCCTGACCGTCTTTATTTTTGTCGGTTCCCCGTATGACATTTTCCAGGGTCTGGCTCTGGCCAGCGGGAAAATGCCGCTATTTCCGAAGTGGGCCTACGGCTTTACCAATTCCCAGTGGGGTACCAATCAGGAACTGTTGCGTGGATATCTGGAAACATACCGTGCCTTGGACATTCCGATCGACAATTTTACGCTGGATTTTGACTGGAAAGACTGGGGTGCCAGCCATTACGGTGAATTTCGCTGGAATCCTGTGAAATATTCGCAGGCGCTTTACACGCCGGATAACCCTGACGCCCTGATTAATTGGACCCGTGAACTGGAATGTAAGATCACCGGCATCATGAAGCCCCGCATTATCATTAGTACCGTGAAGGGCAAAATTGCTCCCATGACCACACAAGGGGCCACTGCCAAAAAGCTGGATATTTTCCTGCCCGGCGAAAAACCTTTTGCCGATTACTTTTCCCATCTGATGTCATTGGACGTTGATTTCTACAAGCCCATTTGCCGGCAATGGTATTGGCACGCCACCTGGACCCACCAATGTATGCAGCACGGCATTGTCGGGTTCTGGAATGATGAGGCTGATTACGGCAACATGGGCAACTTTGAATTTTTGCACATGCAGCAATCCCTGTATGAAGGCCAGCGGCAAGACCGCCCGCGCAACCGTGTGTGGTCGATTAACCGCAATTTCTATCTGGGTTCACAACGCTATGCGTATGCCACCTGGTCCGGGGACATCAATACCGGCTTTGAAGTTCTGCGGTTACAAACGCTGGCCATGGTGAATACCATTAATCTCGGGCAAATGCGCTGGGCACAGGATACCGGCGGTTTTAACGGCCACCCCACGCCCGAGTGTTACGCCCGCTGGTTCCAGTTCACCGCCGTTTGCCCCACCTTACGCACGCACTGCACCCTCGGTGAACGTCGGCAGCCATGGGTCTTTGGCGATCAGGCCTGCGAAACGGTTAAACAAGCCATCCGCCAGCGTTATAGCTGGTTTTTCTATGTGTACGCTTTGGAACATGCCGCCTGTACCGAAACGGGCGTGGGTATTGTGCGACCTCTAACCTTTGCCTATCCCAAGGATCAAAACGTCGCGACTATCACCGATCAATGGATGTTCGGTGATTGGATGATGGCTGCGCCCGTAGTGGAAAAAATGGGCGATGGCAAAGATGAATCCACAACCCGGCGGCTCTATCTTCCACCGGGAGACTGGATTGATTATTTCCGCGGCGATCGCCTGACCGGCGGCAAATGGATCCATTACCCGCTTAACAAGGACTCCTGGATGGATTGGCCGCTGTTTATCAGAAACGGGGCCATTATCCCGGCGGCCGATCCGGTAAAAGCCATCCATACCGCCAAGCCGGAAATGATTTATCTGGATATTTATCCGGCAGCCCAACAAAGCCAGGGCGAATTTTACGATGATGATGGCGATTCCTACGATTATCAGCATGGACAATTCCATCAGATCG
>JAKATV010000224.1 GCA_021818565.1 Planctomycetota bacterium | reverse complement strand
TGACCACATCGTCCGGATAATGATAACCGGGACAGTGGTCCCAATGATAAATATCCCATGTGGTATTCCACTTTGGCTCGGGCGGCCCGGCGGTGTCCGGGCTTAATTGCACTAATCCAAATGGGGCGGTAGCTCCGGGGAATGTGTGGCCGTGCCACCCCGTGCCGATGAGGGGGTCAATATTATGCGTCCCGCGTGCATCGGATTGTTTAATCGTGGAGTTATTATTCGGCTCACCCACACCGACATGCGTATTACCGCAACCGGAAAGAGATCCCAACATCGCGGCAGCAGCGGCAGCAGATGCCGCTTTGAGTAAATCTCGACGTTGCAACAATTTTAAGGCGGGATGATTCATATTCTGATCCTCTCAAAAAGCATTGATCCGATATTCGCCGATTAACCGCGGATGATTGTAATGCCTTGGCCAGCATCGGTCAGGATACACTATTAAGACCAATTTGCGCTCGGTTCCCAATGGCATTGTTGATGCGCCACGACCCGTTGGCCATGTTTCCGGTAATCACCGCCTGCCGCACCGTTGCACCGAGTGTAATTTGCGGCGAATTTTGGCGAAACTCACACCCAGTAACAGAAAGATTGCCGGAGGCCGCCTCAATGGCGGAAAAACGATGATTCCAATTGCAGAATGTGCATTGGCCAAATCCCAGCGTACTTTGGTTCTCCAGGCGGGCGATCTGCCGACAAGGCCCCCAGAAGGACGAATTGACAAACCGCACTGGTCCACGGTTAGGAGCCTTGACAACCACTTGCACCGGATCAACTTCGCCGCCGAGCTTGAGATAATCAAAGGAGACAAATTCGCCGTTGGTAATTAATAAACCGGGATCCTGAGATTGTTCAACGACACAGGCATGCCAGGACGCATCTGCTCCGATGCCCAGGAAGTTACCGTTGCACGCGCCGGTTTTCCCTTCAATAAAGCGATAGCCAGCGTGGTAACCAAAGGAAAAGGTGTTCAGGACATATTCCCAGTCCGTGCGACCAAAGATAAAGGATTCTCCATGCCGGTAGATAAATTCCAGCACCGCGCGACTGCCGCTCCACCATGGATTAAAGTGAACATCTTCAATGCGTCCAATATCGTACACCTCATCGACCAAAATGCCGATTTTCAGTGGTTGTCCGGTCACATTGCGAATTAAATGCCGATGCGCCTGCACCGCTCGAATGCCGTACCATGTATTCAATAGTTCAACATTTTCAACCGTGCAGTTATTACCCTTCATGCTGATTGCCCAGGGATAGGCCACGGGCGTGCTATTGGCATTCTGGTGGGGATGGAATATGCACAAGCCAAGCACGGCAGAATTTTCCGCCATGGAAATCAGCGGTGTCGCATCCTGATTCCCCTTGCCACCGGTCGCCAAAAGCACCGATCCCGCCGCAGCACCGGGCTTATGCGTGTTCTTGCCCAACGTGGAATGCGAGGTTGGACCGCGGCTGACGCCCTCAAGGGCGGTATAAGGTGGAACATGAAGCGAACCGGCAATGAGATACCGCCCGGCCGGCACATGGACGATTCCGCCGCCGTCATGATGCGCAGCATCCAAAGCTTTTTGAAAAGCTCCGGTGGCATCCTTGTGACCGTTGCGATCAGCGCCGAACGCGACGACATTGTGCGCGTACACCCCCCCTTTCCCGGGGTGCCGGCTGGGTGCTCCGACATTGGCACCGGCCAAGGCAAGTCCCGCCGGAGTAGTGATTGCCATGCCGGCCATGGCCGCAGAAGATAACCAATTCCGCCGTGTGAATTCCGCCATAACCTGTCCTTTCCATGCGTGAATTTATTTCTATTCCAGAAAAACCCAACGGGTGCGATGCGGAAACATTATGCAACGCCCCCGGAAATGTCATTCAGTATAGCATGAATCATCAGTTCAATAAGCGCAAATATTTTTCCATTTTGCGCAACGCCTGGGGCGTCTTGGCCCATTTTTGAATATCACCAGCCAACGGCATTATAAATGCAATCGACATATTGGTGCGAAGTGGTTAATTTGGTGCTTTCGATTTTAGAGTTCGTGCGAGGTCAACAGGAATGGATATAAGCGAACGCCGCATCGCCCTTTTGTTTAATATGCGAACCGCGATTCAACGCGATGTGCTGCGGGGAATTTCTCGCTTTGCGGTGGGACTTCCGCATTGGCACTGGCGTGGTGCGCTTCCGCTGGGATCGATTCGCAAGAAGCTGGCGGCTTGGAAACCGGATGGCATTATCGGATCGATTGAGAACCCTGAAATGGTGAAACTCATCAAATGGATGGGGGTACCTGCGGTTGATATGAGTAACTGCCTTGAATATCCTCACTGCGCACGCGTCAGCGTGGATGATGACAAGATCGGACGAGCTGCGGCGGAATATCTGATGGGGCAGGGATTCAAATCATTTGGGTACGTTGACGGTGCCAACCTCTGGTTCTCTGAAGTGAGGGGGAGGTCTTTTGCTTCGGCATTGCAGAAAGCGGGGTTTTCATGCCAGACCATCCAGATTTCCGATGCGGAAAAAGCGGCCCGCCCATCTCCATTTTGGGTCACGGATAACAGTTGCTTGAAAGCATGGCTGCGCAAATTGCCAAAACCAGTGGCGGTTTTTGCCAGTTGCGATCTTTTCGCGATGATTGTG
>JAKATV010000029.1 GCA_021818565.1 Planctomycetota bacterium | reverse complement strand
CACCGGCCCCAGATAGGCAATATCATGCAGCACAGGTATGGGCACGGCGGAAAAGCCGCTGCCGCGCGGCAAGGCGGTGGAAAAGCCGAGATTTTCCCGCCAGTTCTGATACATCATCCAGATCATTCCGCTTAAACCCACGCCCAGAAGGTCCATGGCCGTACCGGCGACAATCTGGTCGGCCCTGCCCCATACGCTGGCGGCGGCGAATATCACGGCCATGACCATCCCCGCCGCCATGGCCGCCAACAATCCGACCGTTCCGTGACCGCTTACACCGGTGACGGTGTATGCCGCAATGCAACCCATCAGCATGGTGCCTTCAATGCCGATGTTGATAACGCCGGATAATTCTCCGACGAGTTCACCGACGCCAGCGAGAATCATAGGCGTGGCGGCAGTGACGGCCTGACGTGATAAGAAAGTGAACATATTTTGCGCAGGGGTCATAGCGTGGACTCCCGCGTTGGAGGCGTTGATGGCCCTGCCGCGTCCCGGCCGGCACGGCGGGCGCGGCGTAGAGATAATCCGGCCAGCACCAGCATGACCAGAATTACCACAGCTTTAATAACATTGGCCATGTCATGCGGAAGCGCCAAAGAGCTTTCCTCCACGCGAAACGCGCCGGTATCCAGGAAGCCAAAAAATAGGGCGGAGAGAATAATTCCCAGCGGATTCAGGCGTCCTAAAAGCGCCACAGCTATGCCGGCATAGCCATAATTGCCCATGTGAGCCGTCATGAAATGCACCTGTCCCAGAAGTTGAATGGCACCGCCGAGGCCCGCGCAGGCCCCGCTGATGAACATAATTTGAAATTGCCGAATTGTTACGGGCATTTTCATGGCTTTTGCGGTACCGGGATTCAACCCCACCACGCGTGCTTCAAAACCGAAGAGGGTGTATTCTTGCAACACCCATAGCAGAATAGCCAATACCAGAGCCAAAATAATGCCGATGTGAAAATCCGTGTAGGGAACAAACAGGGGCAGCCAATATTTCCCCGCAACCTCAGGACTTTGCGCTGCGGCGGTTCCCACAGCCTGCAACGGCCCCTGCAAAGCCGCCTGGGCCAGATACAGGGCGACAAAATTGAGGAGAATTGTCGATAGCACCACAGGTACGGATCTATAGCGTTCAAGGTATTGCGCGATAAGGCCCCACAGCCCCCCCGCCACCGCCCCACCGATCAAGGCGGTTGGAATCACCAGCTCCGCCTGATGAAAAATCATCATACGGGTACTTAAGGCAACGGCCACCAAGGCTCCGAGAAGGAATTGTCCCTGTGCTCCAATATTTAATACGCCGGCGCGAAAGGCGACTCCCGCCGCCAGACCGGTCAGGAGTAACGGGCAGGCATCAGCGCAGGAACTGCTTAAGGCGTACCAGCTTCCCGCGGCCCCGCGGAGCCATAAATCCGCAAGGTGTATTGGTGGATATCCCAATAGCGCCCCGGCCCCGATTGCCAGAGCCAATACCGCCGCACACACCAGTGCCGCCAGCGCTACAGCGCTTACAGCGTTCCAGATGTTGGCGAGAAATCGCTTGATCATCACATTCCTCCGAGCATCAAGCGGCCAATCTGCGCCGGGGTAGTATCGGGCCATGCGGTGATGGTCAATGTTCCGCGGTGGATGACAGCAACGCGATCACTGATTGAAAGCAATTCATCGAGATCGCCATGAATCAGGATAATGGCCGCGCCTCGCTCCCGGGCCTCAAGCAACTGCCGCAGCACAAACGCCGTTGCGCCAACATCCAGCCCGCGGGTTGGATTGACGGCCAAAATCAATTCCGGCTGCTGCGATAATTCCCGGGCCAGAACAATTTTCTGTTGATTGCCCCCGGAAAGCGTGGCTACGGCATCCTCCAACCGGCGGCAGCGAATGTCATACTGCCGCACCAGATCAGCGGAATGCTTTCGCCAGGCACCGAAGCGGCAAAAACGCCAGCGGGCAAATGGGCGTTGACGGTAACTGCGCAACAACAAATTGGAAACAATCGGCAGCGGCAGCACGAGCGCTTCTTTATGCCGATCTTCCGGAATATAGCCCAAGCGGATGGGGACGTTGCCATGGCCGCCGCTGCGGTGGACAATTCGTCCGGCAGTGGGATTTACCGCCCCGGAAATCAGAGCGGCCAACGCGCTTTGGCCGTTGCCATCCACGCCGGCTATGCCCAAAATTTCATAGGGACGCACGGTCATATTGATTTGCTTTAACACCGGCGGCCCGCGTTTTTTAGCGCGATACTCCACATCCACAAGCTCCAGCATCGGCGGGATTTCAGTGTGGCCGGCCAGTTGCGTCAGTCGCGGGACATCCACTTTGGCCCCGACCATTTTTTCCGCAATCTGATCCACGGACAAATCCGCAGTCGTACCGGAATAGACCAGCTTCCCCCGCCGCAAGATGGAAATCGTGCGGCATATTCGCACGGCTTCAAGGAGCTTATGGCTGATAAATAATACGGTCATTCCCGCACGTGTCAGCCCCGCGACGGCCAAGGCCAGTTCGTCCACTTCCGCCGGCGTCAAAGCCGCGGTGGGTTCATCGAGAATAAGAATTTTACCACCGCCGCAAAGCGCTTTAATAATCTCGACGCGTTGTTGACGCCCCACTGCCAGGCTCCCAACGGGCACATCAAGATCCAG
>JAKATV010000480.1 GCA_021818565.1 Planctomycetota bacterium | reverse complement strand
TACGGTATATGCGGATTATTGCCGTTCCCGTTCCGCGGATAGAAAGCGGATAATAGATGGTTTAACGGCGACCACGGTGGAAGCCGTGCCCTACGCGTTCGCCGCAACCTGGGAAGAAGCTAGACACCGCGTGCTGCCGCGGATTCGGGATCGGGTCACGTACGCGTTTATGCGTAAGCGCAGCAGCAATGGCGAGAAACTCAATTTTACCGATGAACCGTTTACCGAACACCTGGCTTTGGAACTGGTGTATGATTTCCCCAACAGCATCGGATCGATCAATCGGGATCAATTAGCAAAATGGGGTGTCACGCGGGATCAGGCTTTGGCGGCGGCGCGGGATAACCTTTGGGCGATAAGCAATCGCGATTTTAAACTTGTGGCCCCGGGCGTGCATGTTTCAAAGTGGCATGATTCTTATGACGCTTCAAGGCTTTACCTTCATGACCTGATCTGGCAACTGCCGGTACGCGGAGATCATGTTGCCATGACACCCACACGCAATGACTTAATTGTGACCGGTTCGGATGATCCGCAGGGCCTGGCGGCCATGGCCGGCATTGCTACCGCGTGTCTGTCCGATCCGCGGTTTATTACCGGTGCGGCGGTGCGGCTGGAAAATAACACATGGGTATCGTATATGCCTCCGGCGGATTCTCCGGCGTTTGAACTGTTTCGGCATGTTGCGTTGGTGGGCTTTGCGCGGGATTATCAACAGCAGGGCGAGGTGCTCACCGACGCTTTGGGTCAGGATGATTCTCAGACGCACATCGGTCGATTTTTGCTTTTTGAAACCGTGGATTCCAAAAAGGTTTCATCGAAAACACTCTGGATTGAAGGGTGCCGCAATATTCTGCCACGAGTGGATCAGATTATGTTCATGGCGCGTGATAAGAATGATGAATTCCGCTCTCTGGGTCAGTCCACCTGGCAGGCTGTCCAAACCGCATTGGGTGATATGATTCAGCCAACCGACGATTATCCGCCCAGATTTCTAACCACAGGCTTCCCCACAGAACAACAAATCAAGGCGATTGCGGTTAAAGAGCTTGCATAGGATCCGTAGGGTAAAAATGACGCATGGAAAACTTACGCACGACACCCGCCTGTGTGTCACGAAAGGCCTTTGGGAGATAACCGCGACGAATTCTTTTGATTTCATTTAGTGGGTAAAAATCGCTCTTTTTTAAGCCACGCAGCGCACGCTTTCGGCCAGCCAGTGGAATCAGTTCCCTTTAATCCCAGGCCGAAGCCGTGGCCGCCGTGTTTGAACTCAATGAGTTTAGCCGGTATGCCATTGCGCTGAAGCGCGGCGTAAAAGCGTTTCTCATTCTGATGATTCACGGCGTGATCATCATGGGCATAAAATATGAATGCGGGGGGCGTTAGGGCAGTGACGTTCAATTCGCTGGAAAAGTATTGGTCCACCTCTAAAGGAGCATTTTTTCCCAGCAATTTCGCATGGGAAAGAGGATGCGTAATTCCCGGCATCATGGAAATGACCGGATAGCCCAGCACCAGAAAGTCCGGCCGGGTGCTGAAGTGATCAAGCGGATCAGCGGCATCCGGATTCCCCGGCAGCCAATGCACACCGGCCAGCGAAGCGACGGACCCCCCTGCCGAAAAGCCCATCACGCCAACGCGATGCGGATTAATATGCCATTGTTTGGCATGTGCCCGCACAATCTGTACCGCCCGGCGCACATCCTGCAATGGCCAGGGCACGCCGCTGGGTGGAAGTTTGCCGTCCGGCAGGCGATATTTCAATACAAAGCAGCTCACGCCGAGTTTATTAAACCAACGTGCCACACGGTAGCCTTCCAGGCCAATGGCTTCTTCCACGTACGCCCCACCGGGGCAAATGACCATGGCGCAACCATTGGCTTTCTTCGCGGACGGAAGATAAATACGCAATGTTGGCCAGCGAATCGGGCCACGGATATGACGCCCCCTGCCGACAGGGTAAAACGATACGTTGACCCGCTGATTTTGCGGCACCTTTAAGTGGGGCCAAACTGGCACAACCGCACGCTGCGCCGCGAAGGCCGTTACGGGTAGAAACAACACGATCAACAGCAATGAGACATACCTGGTCATATGGCAATCCGATTATAAAAGGATAAAAGTTCGTGCGGGAAGACAGCCATTTCTTTATCGGGGAATAAAGTGCATCCGTTTTAACCAGCGGGCGCAGTCCTTTGGCCATTGGGTGGAATCGGTCCCCTTTATTCCCAGTCCAAACCCGTGTCCGCCGTGCTTAAACTCAACGAGTTTTGCCGGTATGCCATTGCGTTTAAGTGCGGCATAAAAACGTTTTTCATTTTGATGGTTCACGGTTGTATCATCATGGGCATAAAACATGAACGTCGGTGGAGTTAAAGGCGTGACATTTAACTCACTGGAAAAATATTGTTCCAGGTCCAGAGGGGGAGCTTTTCCGAGCAGACCATCCTGCGAACCGGGATGCGTAATTCCCGGCATCATGGAAATAACGGGATAGCCCAGCACCAGAAAATCCGGCCGGGTGCTGAAGCGGTCAAGCGGATTACCGGCATCTGGATTCCCCGGCAGCCAATGCACACCGGCCAGCGAAGCGACGGACCCCCCTGCCGAAAAGCCCATCACGCCAACGCGATGCGGATTAATATGC
>JAKATV010000510.1 GCA_021818565.1 Planctomycetota bacterium | reverse complement strand
GATCTGTCTCCTGTTTAATGCGCATCACCAGGGCATGCGTACGGTCACGTGTGGATCCGCCCGCCCCATAGGTTACAGATACAAAGGAGGGTTTAAGCGATTCCAGGCGGGTGATGTGCTCAAAAAGCGTCAGCGCCCCGGCATCGCTTTTGGGCGGAAAGAACTCAAAGGAAAAGGTGGTATTGTCACGCGACAGAATATCAGCAATGTGCATTTGTATTCATCCTTTCATCCGGATAGACAGATAATAGCGTTATGCGCTTTGGAATGCAACAATGCCGACGCCGTTTACCGCGGCGGGCGTGGTAATCAATCCGGGCAGGCCTCCGCTGCAGGATCAGTGAAAAAACAATTCCGCCGGCGTCATGCAGCCGCGCGGTGGAAACCCGCGGCCGGTTGGCTCGGGTTGCAAATGAAAACACGAAGTTAATGATGCGCCGTTACTTACGCCAACCCATTTGTGCGTTGGGCGAACCGCAACCTTCGGCCCCGTCGCACGTTATAGCATCAGGTTCTTTGTTCTTCATCCATGGAGCGATGACGTTGACTGCTGCTAAGCCTGTCACTGAAATTCAACCGCTGGGCTGCACTCATCAAGGGATTTTTCCGCTTGATGCGGCGGACGCTAGGCGATCGATCATCGCCGGGGTGTTGTTGACGATTTTTCTGGTGCTTTACACGCTGATGCTGCACAGCTTTTATGAACCCGCGCATCCCGGCGTGGACCAGAACGGCTACATGGTTACAGCGCGGCTTTTAAGTGAACACGGGCGGCTTTATTTCAAACCGCACAATCCACTGCAATTTGCGGGCCGCATGATGGTACTGACGCCGGATGGCAAGATTTTTGCCAAATATCCGCCTGGCGTGGGGTTTCTCGGCGCGATTGCACGCATCCTGTATCGCCCATCGGCCATGTATCTGGTGGATCCGATTTGCACGGTCATGGCACTATTTTTCGCCTATTTCCTTTTCCGATCCCTCTTGGATCCATTCATGGCTTTGATCGGTGTCATTTGGCTGGGCTTAAATCCAGTAACATTGACCTATGCCGATGATGCCAATTCCCATGGTGCGGCCCTGGGCTTTACGGTGTTGGGATTCTGGGCACTATTAAGTTGGTGGCGCAAAGGCGGACTTTGGCGCGGCATTGTTGCGGGGCTGGCTCTGGGGTTCTGTTGCAGTATTCGATATACCGAATTTCTCTGGTGCCTTCCGTTGCTGGCGGTGGTAGCCATGGCGGTGAAAGACCACCGACGTTCCTGGCGGCAGGGGCTGATGGTGCTCCTGGCGTTTGCCGTACCGGTGGCAATTCTGGCACTGATTAACTGGGCGTCTTTTGGCGCACCTTGGCGCACAGGTTACTGGTTCTGTAAAGAGCAAACCGGCTTTGCCTGGCGCTATTTCATCGGCAACCCCGCAGGCATGCCGCCGCGCCAGGGCAACTGGCAAACCGCGCTGGAACAGATGGAAAATCTTGGTTTATTTCTGCTTTTCCCCTTGGCGCTGGCTGGGCTGATTCGATTATTCTGGACCAGTCGCAAGCTGGCACTGGCTATTGCGCTATGGGTGGTTCCCAGTGCCACGGTTTACCTGTTTTATTACTGGGCACCGGCCAATGATTTTACGACCGCGTATTTGCGATTTTTTCTGGATATATTCCCGGCCCTGATTATGGTGGCGTTATGGCTGCTGGCCCGGGCGGCGGGCCCGAACGCCATGGCCCGCGCGCTGATTGTGGGTTTTCTTACCGTGGTCAGTGTTGGATACAGTGCCTACACCATCACACCGCAATTGTTGAACGCAAAAAATGTGAAGCTCCAACTCATGGCCGCCCGGCAGCAACTGCGGGAAAGCCTGAAACCAGGCAGCGTGGTATTTGCCGATGAGCAGATGTGTAATTATCTCAATAGTATGGGTGGATACCGGCTTTATTCCGCATCAATTTTTTCACCGCAGGCGTTTGCGCAGTTTAACCACGTGACGGATCACTCCGGCCCCATTCCCTTCCAGCAGGCGCGGGCGGACCTCTACGTCCATCTGCTGGGGCGTAAAACCGCCGCAGGCCGCTGGCAGGTCAAACCGCTGGCGCAAATTCACGGCATAGAATTGCGGCTCATGCGACAGGCCTGGAAAAAGCATCGGAAAGTGGCATTCCTGATTCCCACCAATCAGATCTGGCCGCTGGTGCCCCATGAGCCGGGGGTGAATATACGCAGAGTCGCGGTCATGAATCCCCTTGCCATGCCCGCATGGAACACCACACAATGGATGGGAGGCAATCAGTTGGCCAATCCGCGCCTGGCCCGGCGTTTACAGTTGATGCGGAGGAACCTGCTGCTGCGCAACCAGAGAACGCTGCTGGTATTATCACGTGAAAAGCATCCGCGCTCGGGCGCGCAGGCTTTCAGGGCACCAGATCATAACGACGACATAATACAGTAACCGCAGGCTCCCTGATGACCCAGACGTTTGCCCTCCCGAGGAGGCGAGCATTTCACATTGAGAATTTAAAAGCCCTTTCCACTGATCAAGGAACGCTGATCATGGATCACGTTGGGCAGTTGGTTGGGGAGTTATCCGTGTGTTGTGTGCGGATTTTTTCCATAGATGTAAGTGAACCTCAGATTTCTTCGAAGCCGTAATTTGTGAATAGATCG
>JAKATV010000071.1 GCA_021818565.1 Planctomycetota bacterium | reverse complement strand
GAGTTACGTAAAAACGATGCTGGAACATCCGTTAAGAATATGAATCTTTAACACACCGTGCCAATTATTGCAATAAACTTTCAGAAAATTATTGTGCAAGCTTTTCCGGCGCTAGTCGCGGCCGCCATGTTGAACCGGTTGGCGTGTCCTTGACTTCCACGCCCAGTGACATGAGTTGTTTCCTTATTAGATCGGCAGCGCTGAAATCTTTTTGTTGCCGGGCGGCCACGCGCTTCTGCATAAGTTGCGAAACTTGCCGTTTTATGTCTTCAGGCACTTGCTGTAACTCAACGAAAATAACCCCCAGCACATGATCCACCTTTTTAAGACTCTGTAATGCCGACCGTGCCTGCGGGTAAGCGAGTTTTTTTTGTTTATGTAAACCGTTGGTCCAAGTGAACAACGCGGCCAACGCGCCGGAAACGTTCAGATCATCGTCCATCGCGGAATTAAATTCCGCCAACATTTGCCGATCACCGGGTTCCAGCGATGGATCATGGGCCGCCTCGACGGGGGCACCGGGCGCGGCAAAATCCCCGTCGCCGGCGGCTTCATCCACTGCGGCTACCGCAGAAGTCAATTTTTCGGCAAAATCCCGCAGTGTGGTGATCGCCGCCGCAGCCTCATAAAGACTTTGTATCGTGAAATTTAACGGCTCCCTATAGCGCGTACTGATAAGCCCCCATCGGATCACCACGGGGTCAAATCCCTTGGCCATAAGATCACGAATGGTAAAAAAATTCCCTTTGGACTTGGACATTTTTTCGCCATTGACCATTAAATGGCGCGTGTGCATCCAATATTTTACAAACGGCTTTCCTGTAGCCCCTTCCGATTGCGCGATTTCGCATTCATGGTGTGGATGAATATTGTCTTCTCCACCCGTGTGCAGATCAAACGACGGCCCGAGAGCACGCATTGACATTGAGCTGCATTCAATATGCCAGCCGGGATACCCCTCGCCCCATGGGCTGGGCCATCGCATGATGTGATGCGTATCGGGCTTCCAGAGGAAAAAATCCGCGGGGTGTTTCTTAGCAGCCTGCTCATTGGTTCTGCCACCGGCTCCGTGTGATAACTGTTCCAGCGAATTACCGGAAAGTTCACCATACGCCGGGAAGCTGTGAATATCGTAATAAACGACTCCGTCGGCACCGACATAGGCATGCCCGCGGTTGATTAACAACTGGATCATGTCAATAAATTCCGGTATATGCCGGGTGGGCCGCGGAATAATTTTCTCTTTGGATTCCGCAGTGGTGGCCGCATCATAATCCGCAACGACGCCCAAGCCCAGCAGGCGGGCGTCGTGCAGAAACGCCTGCGCGAAATAATCCGCTACGGCAAAGGGATCATTGGGATTTTCAATCAAGGCTTTACCCGCTTTTTTATTTTCCTTCATTTTCTCCACGGCCACTTCAAGCTTGTCGCGGCCCGCACCGTCGGCGAGTTGGTCGTCGGTCATGTGGCCGACATCGGTCATGTTCATCACATGGGTTACCTGCGCACCCCGCAATTCAAGATAGCGCCGCAGCACGTCGGCAAATAGAAAGGCGCGAAAATTACCGATGTGCGCGTAGTCATAGACCGTTGGACCACAGCTATAAATGCCGACATGGCTGCCGGAAATCGGATTTGCCAGGTCAGGGCCGGGATGCAGTGGAAGAAAATCTTCAAGCCGATGATGCAATGTGTTATATAAGCGGGTGGGCATAGATCTGTAACGTTCCTTTCGCCGACAAAAGCGTAATCCTGCAAGGCATTCTATGCGGTTGTTAGGTATTTAGAAAATCCATACACGCCCACGCGAAGCCGGTCTGACGAATCCAAGGGCGAGACGGCCATCCGTTCCGCTTAACTGCCATTTCAACGCCCCCCCGGCGGAGCGGGCTGGGTATGGCTCGCGGCCTTCAACGCCTGAGCCAGGAGTTTATCCGCCGATTTATGGTTGGGGATTAACGCAATAACCGTGCGAAACTGCTGGGCGGCCTGCCTGGGGTGGCCATGATTCAATAAATCAAGGCCGTAAAAATAATGGGCTTGGGCCAGTTGAGGATTAAGCTCCAACGCCTGCCGGTAGAGAGCGACGGCCTGATGCCAATGTCCGGATTTGTCCAGCAGCACCCCCAAATTATATCGCGCGTCGGCATTGTGGGGATTGCAGGCAATGGCATCACGGTATGCCTTGTTGGCAAGGGTGGTATTACCTAAATGGCTTTGCGCCACGCCGTATGCCAGATACAGTCTGCTAGAGCCGGGCATCAACTCTATTCCCCGGCGCAAATCCTTGACCGCCATGGCCCAGTTTCCCTGCTGCTCATAGCAATAAGCCAATTTGGCAATTGCTTTGGACTGATAAGAATCCACTTGGAGTGACGCTCGCAGATAGGGCATAGCCGAGTTAATGTCGTGCCGTTTCTCCAGATACAGCGATCCCAACAAATAATTCGCCAGAGGATCTTTGCCGCCTGTCAATTTCAGGGCGGTCTGACAATTGACAAATTCCTGTTGGAAGTGCCCGTAGGTTTTGTCATGTAACGCCAATATTTCATACGCTTTAAAGCATTGTTTGTCATACCGCAATTCATGCACCCATATTTCAATAGGCGGAATGTAATACAAACATTGGGAATAACTCACCGCGCCCAGCCCCAGCAGCACGACTGCGGAGGTTCCAATGGCCAATGGGTTTTTATAACCGGCGACTACGGCTGGTGATGCCGTCGGCTGCATGATGCCCGACTCACCGGTTTTCCCAACCGATGGCACGCGTTCTAACGCTATCGCCCCCACCTGTGTCACCAGCACAATTAAGCTGATACAACCGAGATAAAAATAATGATCCGCCACAAACGTGATGGCCATGCCGGCAAAAGGAATAAATCCCAGGGAAGGGGAAATCATGATGCCGTAAATGGCAATGGCCGCGAACAATCCGCGCCCGCATCGCTTTTGTAGAGTAAAACAGGCCGCAGCCACCAGAAAAGCGGTGACGGGATATAAAACATCCACGGTGGTAAAGCCGTGCACATGCCAACGCGGATAAACCATTAAAATCGGGTGCGGCCACAGCAGTTTTCCGGCGTAGAACCAAATATCCTTGCCCGCAATGACCAGATGTTGGAATACTGTAAAATGATACGCCTTGCCATGCGCTCCGGCACCGTAGCGCTCCCGCCACGCCGCCATCCACCCCGCACCGGCGGTAATGATAAATAATGGCACACTGGCCAAAAGATGCTTACGTGTAACGCGACCGAGTTTCCACCATGTCAATACCAGTAGCGCCGCCGGTAAGGCGCAGACAAACGTTTTTGCGCACACCGCCAGAAAATAAAACAGCACCGTCAAGCCGTAAAATTTCCAGTGATATACGGGGTCAGTAGATTCTAATACATCATCCGGACGGTCCAGTGAGGCAAAGCGTATCCAAGCCCACACGGTTGCCAGCACGGCTATTCCGGAAATAAGATTCTTCTGCTCCACCACCCAAGCGACAGATACGACAACCAACGGATTGATCGCAAAAATCGCCGCCGCCAACCACGCGGCTCGCAGATGCAGTCGCAGCAGAATTCGCCACAGTAACACCGCACAAATGACCTGAAGGAGTATGCTCACGATGTGATACCCTAAGGCATTAGCGCCCCACAACTGATACTGCAGAAAATACGCCGTCACCGATAATGGGTAATATTGCAGGAAGGTCATCGGATTAAACCAGATCACCGCCAGATCCCGCCAATGATGCATGGTGGGATTATTTAAAATCCAGTAACCGTCATCCCAGATAAAGCCGGCGGCATGTAACGGATAGTAAACCACCAGACATAAAATCAGCATTCCCAACGCCGGAAACATTGCGCTCCGGGTAAATTTTGACCGGGTGCCAGCCCGACCGGCAGCCAATGGGGAATCGGAATTCTGCTCTTTCCGTTGCGGGTTGTTGTCCCCCGGTTGACTCTTTGATGGTTGTAAATCTTCCGCCATGGCACACAATTTAACCCCAATAGCGCAATATTTCATCCACGCCCGGCACATTTTCCGCAATTAACATTCCGCGCGCCGCCGGGGGCAACTTCTGGTGATATTTCATGGGGTGTGTACCGCTTTTACTGCCGAACCTTCGCCCGGTAATAGAAACGAAACGGCGGCGCACAATCGCCATTGAGGTAAAAATCTGTCCAGCGGCCATTCTGCCGGATGTTGTCGGCCCATTTGAAGTAAATTTCATTGGGCATAAAACCAGCAATCCCCAGAGCGGTGCGCGGAATCGCCATTTGCATCTGATTTCCCTGGATATGGATTTTCGCCTGACCAACCGGCTGCCATCGGTACTTTCCATTAACATTTTTTTCTATAACAGAGGTGTGCGCCGTAACCACACGCCGGTCAATGACATAATTATAACCCATCCATTTCCTGCTGCCCGGATGGGGAACATGCAGGAATAGCAGCATCCATGATTTACCCTGCCAAGAGGTCAGAGGCTTACGGGTCTTTACCCAGAAATAGAGGTTCTTGAGATTGTAAGTAAATTTACTGGCGACAATATCATTGCGGCCCGTGTTATTAACATAGCGCCGATTTCCCCAGCCCTGCGAATTGCGGTGCACCGCCAGTCCGACATTATTGACAAATAGCGGGCCGATGTTTTTCCATTGTGCAAACGATCGATCTACCGCAATCGTGGAGGGATGTACAAATGGCAACGGATTAACGCCCTTATACCGGCGAATGTAGGAAATCATCTGGTAGTAATAATTATCCCCAAATCCGCCGTACAAGCCTCCCTTGTCATCGCGCATTGGTTCCGCATCACGGCTGTATTCGGGGCTGTATTCATCAACAAAAATTGGAGCACCCTTATTCACCCAATGCCCCGCGAAATATTGGCGGCCCGGCTCAGGCCAGCAGCCGGCAGTCCATTCATTCCAACCCGTAATAAACACAAATGGCGGGTTGACTTTCAGCACATGCTGCCACTGCTGAGAAAAGCAGATTCCAAGGCCTGGGCGCTGTTCATCAAGGGGCGGTTCATGGCCGCTGAAATAGCTTCTCCCTGTCGTGTTATTGGCCCAGCCGGCAACAGAGGCGGGCATTTCCTCGGGGATATGTGGATTATTGTGCCAGGCATAGAGCCATGGATTGGCTGAGACATTATCCCAACCCCATTTATCTTTACCCCCTGTCCAAGCCCAGCAATAGCGCAGGGTAAAAAAATGCTTGATGGCGGCAGGCAGCGTATGCATATTGCCGTGAATGAGCATCAGCGGCTTACCATCCCAGTAAAACCAAAGCTTTTTGGCCAGGCCGGGTTCATAAATATTTTTGTAATCCGTGTTCCATGCCCCATGGCCCGCGAAACAAGTAAAATCCGGCACCGGGTTGCCCAGAGCTTTCATGCGTAACCAGATTTTAAAAAGCGATTTCTGAACACTATTGAAATACGTTGGCCCATTGGTGTTATCGAAAATCACGGTGTTGATTCCCGCATCACCCAGCATGGCGGCATGTTCCCGCAGTACGAACGGATCGGAACTGATGTAAAAGCCAAACAGCGGCTTACCCCACCAATGCTGGGAATAAAGCGGGCCAATAATCGCGCTGGGATCCTTCGCCAAAATCGCTGCATTATTAAGAATTTTATGTCCCGGCTCATTGTTGGCCGTGAAATAAAATATCCCAACCGTTTTGTTTGGCTTAGGTGCCCCCACATCACGATAATCGGGCAACACCCGGTCCAAGGCATCGACTGCGCCCCAAGTGTCCGGGCCGGCTATCGGCACAGCAACCTGTCGAGCCAGTGGCGTTTGCGTGCCAGCCGCATGCGATGGAGCGGACAAAAAACTCGCACCGAGTACCACGCCCGCGACAAATATTTTTTCCAACCAAGGGTGCGGGAAAGCCTTATGGCCCATTATCCTTTACTCCGTCGGTTAGGGCTTATCAGTCAACACGGATCGGAATCGGTAATTCCCGGATTCCAGCATATAAATGGCTCGGCCATTGACATACGCCACGAATTGAATCCAAGGCTTGTTGGTGATCTTATGGCCATCAAGTTTGACGGCGTTGGCCGTGGCGGCAGGAACTTCCACGGTCGCAAAGCTATTGGCCGGGACCTGCACCTGCCAACGGAATATACCCTTGGATGTGATTTTCCAGTTGCTGATAATTCTGCCATACGGGGAACGGTGCCAGGTATTTACGTATGTCAGTCCGTTTAAAAAATGTGGCTTCATCATAATGTGCTCAAAGCCGGGACTGCGAGGATCGCTTTGAATGCCGCCAACATATTGAAACAGCCAGGTGAGCATGTCTCCAATGAACATGACATGATCCTGTGAATTCATTGCTGGGTTGGCGGTATTACCATTCCAGAGTTCCCAGATGGTTGTGGCCCCATGTTTAACCATATAGCCCCATCCCGGGTACGTAGTCTGGTTAAGCATTTTCCAAGCCAAGTTGGCCTGCCCATAACGGGCCATGACATTAAATATCCATTGCATGCCGATAACGCCGACACCGACGTGATCATCCTGCCGTTCGTTCATTCGCCACAGCAGACGCTTGATCACACGCGAGCGCCGACTTTGAGGCACAATCCCCGCAGCCAGCGGTAACACGCAGGCGGTATCCGAGCCATTGCCATAGTAGCCGCCCTTGGCATTCCATAAACGCTTATTAAAGCCCACATAAAGTTTATGCGCTTCGGCCAACCAATGTCTTTGTCCAGCGGGTTTATGCAGAACTTGGGCATACATGGCCATAAGTTGCAGATCTTTGTACAGGGTTGCCGTAGCCAGCAATGGCCCGGGAGTGGCACGATTGGGGTCTTTGGAGTGGATATTGTGGGGCGAGCGCGGTGGTGAGCACCAGTCGCCATAGGTATCTTGATTACTGATTCCATGGTGTACCTTGGCCAACTGGTAATTGATCCATTTGCTCATCGCGGCATAGTGATCACGAATGGGGGAGACCTGCCCATACTGCAAATATAAGGTACCCGGCAGGTAAATAAACGTACTGGGCCAGGTGACATCTTTGGTGTAGACGGCCCAGTACGGGGGATTTACATCGGATACATCGCCGCTAGGGCGTTGGGCATCCTGAATATCCCAAAGCCATTTGTCATGGAACCGTTGGGTGTTAAACAGGAATGATTCACTGCGTGATTCCATGCCACGATCGCCCATCCAGCCTTGGCGCTCATCGCGTTGCGGGCAGTCGGTGGGAATGGAGCGATAGTTGTTTTGGATGCCCCACCGGGCGTTATGAACAATTTGATTGACCAATTTATCTGAACAGGCAAATCCGCCGATAACCGGTAATGCGTCATGAACTTCCTGCCCTTCAAGTGTGGCCAGTGTCGGTGTGCCCGGATAACCGGTAAGTTCCACAAAGCGAAATCCGTGATAGGTAAATATTGGGTGCCATGTGATGGCACCTTTACCATTTAGAATGACCGTATCGGTCTGCCTGGCGGTTCGCAGGTTGGCCACATACAGATGGATTCGGCCTTTCCCGACGGTATTTAAATCCACGGTTTGCCGGCCATTACGCACGAGGCTTTCTCCGTGCCGCAACACCACCTTGGTACCGGCCGGGCCGTTGGGTATATGAATTTGGCACCAGCCCACCATGTTTTGCCCCATATCAAACATCCACTTGCCTGGGGCAATTTCTGAAAGTTTGACGGGATGAAGTATCTGTGTGACACGGATGGGCTGTTGAAATTCCGCCACTAGCCGACCGCCAGGGGAACGCACGGGGATTGCGGATTTCCAGCCTTTGGCCGCAAAGCCAACCTGATTCCAGCCCGGCATGCGCATCGCGACGTTATAGGTTTCGCCGTTGTATTCATTGTTCATGCGAATAGGGCCTCTATCGGTCATTTTCCAGTGCGCGCTGCTGGTAATAATAGCTGTTGTGCCATCTCGATAAGTGATGTGCAGCATGAGTATCATGCGAGGGGAAATGTGGATCGTGTACGGGACGGGACCGCCCATACCATACATCCGCCCGTCGCCGAGAATAACGCCCAAGGCATTGTTTCCCTGTCGCAGCAGTTTTGTGACATTGCGGGCGACGTAATAACATCGTTTCGGATACCAGCTTAATGCCGGTGAAAGTTGCGTATCGCTGGTGCGTTTTCCATTGATATACATGCGTCCCAAACCTAAACCGCTGAAATACGCCACGGCACGTTTCACGGGCTTGGATACATTGAATTGATCACGCAGATAAATCGCGGGCAATGGGTGTTTGATGCCCATTTTTGGAGCCGGCTTCCAGCCGATCCATTGGGCATGATGCCATTGGCCAACTGCGAGCAGTCCCTCCTGCCATTGGGCGGTTTGGCTCCAATGACTGACTTCACCGGCCTGATTCCAAACCCGCACCTTCCAGAAGCAGCGTTCGCGAGATTTCAGTGCTGCACCCGCATAACGAATGTTAATGGATTGCCCTGACATGACCTTGCCGGAATTCCAGATATCACTGCGGTTCTGTGCCAGAAGCTGCGGCGACGATGCCACGAGAACCTCATAAGCGCTTTGGAACTCTCCGCGACCTTTCCACGGCAACACCCAGCCCAGGCGCGGGTGAATGGAATTAATGGCCAGTGGATTTTCGCGTAGCTGCGTCTGCAGGTGCGTTGGTGCCGCCGTGGCGTCCAATTGCGCTGCAGTGCTGTTTTGCATTGCACATCCCCCGAGCGCCAGCGCCATCAGTGCTACCGCGCCCAAACCGACGCGTTGACAAGTCCCGGAACTTATTCTCAAGAGACGCATAGTGGGAAATCCATTCATTTTTTTCTCCAACAAAATAAATCTGCGTGAGGCACGCGTTCTGTTGAACCAACAACCGGTAAGATAGCGGTTATCGCAATATTCAACAATCAATCCGACGATTTTTGCCAAGACCCTTTCCCAGGCCACTGCTGGCCATCGCCACATCACCGGTCTTCCAGCAAAGACGTAAAGTGATAGCTTCCCGACATAACAGAAAATATTGCGTATGAACCGTCCATTCGCACGAATTGGACATGCTGGTTCCGCGACGCAACGGGCCGTCCATCTTCCCTGACATCGACACGACGACGCGCGGGAATAGCCACTTCCGCGCTGGTATTGGGTGGAATTGTGATGCTCCACGCAAACTTTGCCCCCTCTCTCCGCCATTGGCTGCGGATAACGCCATACATACTTTGGTAATTGGCCCGCACCGATGTCAATTGTTGGAAATTGTGCGGTCGCAGCAGGAATCGCTTAAATCCCGGTGCTACTTCAAGTGGCCGAATACCGGCGACGCTCTCATGAAACCAGGCGGCGAAGCCACTCTGCATAGCGTGGTTGTAGGAACATCCGATCTGCACTTGATTTAACGGCGTATCATATTGCACTTCCGGCCAGGTGGTGTCACCACGGGAAAGCATAAATCCATAACTGGGATAATCCAACTTTTTCATCATGCGATAGGTTAATTCATCGTAACCGTGGTCGTTGAGCACCGTATATAGCGGACGGGAGCCTAAAACTCCGGTATCCGCATGATCGTGCTCGGCATGAATTTCAGCGGCCAGTGCGGCCGCGACGGATTTCTCCGTATCTTCCGGAGCCAAGCCGAATCGCAGGACCACAGCATTGGCGGTTTGCGAACCATATCCGCCGGTCTTAGGATCATAGAATGTACGATGAAAGGCCGCTTTGACCATGGCGGCTTGGCGCTTAAACCATTTTTCATCGGCACTGCGGCCCAGTAATGCGGCTGTTTTGGCCATGATATTCAGACTGGAATATTGCAACGCGGTGGAAGTCAATGGCACCGGGCACTTGGGGTTGGCTCCGCCGATACCGGGTGGGCACCAATCACCATAACCATATTGCACAATGCCGTTCTTACTAACCGCTGCGGAGGCTACATAATGTACCCAGCGTTTCATGTGCGGATACTGCCGAATCAGTGTGGAGACATCACCATAGTAAACATAAATGAACCAGGGTATGGCCACGAGTGCAGCTCCCCAATCCGGATTGGCTTGACCACAAAGCCTGCGCCCGGTGGCAATGTTACAAGGCAACCCAGGCGACGCCGGGGTGTTCCATGGGGTGGCTCCCCCGCGCCCCAGCGTGGTGTCCATATCGCCGGCCAGCTTGTTATACAGCGGAGCCATGTTGAGACTGAATATGGCAGCCTGGGCGGATATTTCCATATCTCCCAGCCAGGAACACTTTTCCCGCTGCGGGCAATCCTCCGTAACGCTGTGCATGTTGCTTTCCAGCGTCCAAAGCGAGGCTTGGTAAATGCGATTGAGTTGCGCATCAGAGCAGACAAAATCCCCCCGCTTTTCCGCACCGGTGCGCAGTTGGATGCCTTCCATAAAACTTAGCGGCGGTTTGCGTTTTAATCCGGTGACCTCCACAAATCGGAATCCATGATAGGTAAAGCGAGGACGCCATTGTTCGCCGCCGCCTTTACACACATATATTTCCGTCTGCACCACGCCGGTGGCGTAAACACCCGTCGTGGAAGGATCAATTTCCACACCTTCGGGTGCCAGTATCTCAGCCATACGCAGTGTGACTTGTGTGCCCGCCGGTTCATTGAGCGTTAAACGTACACATCCGGCGAAATTCTGCCCCAGATCAACAATCCATTTGCCGCCGGGGGACACAATGATGCGCTTTGGCTTGATGATGCGGGCATCTTGAATGGGCTGAATCATCTGGCTTTGCAGTTTCACAGTGGGTGACTTGGCAACGCGGGCCGATTGCCAATGTTTATCGTCGAGGCCATGCTCCGCCCATCCGGGAATCTCCAGTCTGGCGTCATACGTTTCACCGGCATACACGTTGTCAAAAAGCACCGGTCCGGTAGTAGCACGCCAACTCTCATCGGTGATAATCGTTTCAAAGCTGCCATCGGTATATTCGATAACACATTTAGCCAGCAGCACTGGCGGCCCCCAGGCCATAGCCGGGGTCCACACGATATTTTGACTGTAAAACCCGTTGCCGAGCATAACTCCAATGGCATTTTCACCCGACCGAAGGGCTTTGGTGACATCATGCGTGACATAGAAAGCCCGGGCGTCGTAGGTGGTCATGCCGGGATCCAACTGCTGATCTCCCATCCGCCTGCCATTGATAAATAGTTCATAATACCCCAGGCCACAGATATACATCCGTGCCCGGGAGACTGTTTTGTTGATTGAAAAAGTTTTGCGAAGCAACGGCGATGCAAAGGACTTCTTCATCGCGGGGGTCCGCATGGCCGCAGTTTGTATCGGCCGCGACGCAAGTTCAGAGGTCCTGGTATCTTCCGCCAATTCTATCCATTGCGCGGGTTGCCAATCGGTGGTTTTGAGCATTCCCATTTCCCAGACGGCCGCAGGTGCCCAATCGCTGGCATTGCCAAAAGAGTTCCACACCCGAACTGTCCAGAAATAACGCGCTGCCGATTTTAGCGAAGGCCCGGCGTAAGGAACTAAAATGCTCCGATCTGACGCGACACGCCCGGAGTCCCACACATCCGCCTTGCCGGGATTCAGCAACGCCGCTTCGCGCGCCACCAGAATTTGGTAAGCGGTTTGACGAGCACCTTTAAGATCGGAGTTGATCATCCAACTCAATCGCGGATGCGCGGCATCCACCGTCAACGGATTAACAAGATGTTCGCACGTAAGCCCGGTCGGCGGCGCAAGAACCTGTCTCGCGTTCGAGGCTTGAATTCGGCTAGCTCCAGCAGCAACCGCTACCGCGGATGCTTTCAGCACATCGCGACGCGAAGCCGTGGCCATTGAAGATTGAGTCAGTGATATTGCCATTTGGTTTTTCATCAGTCAACGCCGTCTTTCAGAATAAGCCGCTGCGTTATTCCCATATGCTACGGCGGCTTGATCGGTCACGCCATAGCGGGTTAAACAAAACCAGAAGATCAAGAATCTGTTCGAGTAATCACCATGATGTTTACCTTACAAAAAAAGTGACTCGCGCTGCCGCCGGAATGGCAGGGTGCAGCCGCCGGGCCACGTGCGAATACGAAAGTCGAAAGAGGCTCACAGCGCCAATGGCCCGCAAGGCCAGTTCATGCCGGCCAGGCTTTAGCCCGGTGAGTTTCAAGGTGTAAGCCCGTGCTGAATTCTTAATGCCACCGGCCATTTTCTTTCCATCTATCAAAACGGTAAAACTCCGCGGCTGCTTGCCGATACACGCCCATCGGACATGGAGTGTAAGTCCGGTTACCGCCGCATTGCGGTCGGGTGAACCGATTGCCAAGACCGTTGTTCGCGGCACCTTTTGGTGATACAGGTTGATGCACGCCCGCGTCAGATTCATGTAATAAAAGCCCCAGCCGCCGCAGCCGCGGTAGGCACACGCGGTCAGCGATGTCGGCTCAATATCATTGTTGAGGTGCAGGTTGTAACAATCGACATAGTTGTTATGTTGCGGTCCATACCCATGATCAATCGGCTGGCCGGCAAATTCATTCCATTGGCAGATCGTCAGAAAATGCGGACGGTAACGCATGGCGGCATTACATTCCCTTATGAAAATAAATCCGTCACCTCGCGCACGCGTCTGCGGAGCCAACGCCTTAAGTACCTGATCCATCGACCGGTGCGGTGGTACTACTTGCACTGCTGTCCCAGGTCAGATTTGTGGCCATCGCGGCCCCGGATGCGGTGAACATCGCCCCCACCGCCAGAGCTACCAAGGTTTTTGGTACGTTCGTAGTCATAAAATGACTCCTCCAAAATTCCCGCCGAACCGCGACGTATTTTTCAAGAATACATTAGTCACCCACTGAATCGGGTGGGACACGCTTCCACCCATCCCGCCGTGCCGGGAATGTGGACATTGCTACTTTACTTTCAGCGCCAGCCTACAAAGGCGGACCCTTGAAACCTCACCCATCTTATCCCATTGCACCTCCTAATTCGGTCATATCGCACAACCACGACCGAGATAGACACCTTTTGAAATAATGAAGGCCGTACGGGCGAACCCGCCAACTCACATGTAATCCGAGAAATTGCCTCCCAATTACGAAAAGATCAAAATTTTTCGCGACCCTGCAAAAAAACCCAACGTTCACACGCAATAAAAATGCGATTGCGAAACTAAACCTTCAAATCCGAGTATAGCTCGTTGCCGGAACATATGCAAGCACAATTTATACAAATCGCCTTGCATTTTGCGACTCACGCTTGGTTGGATATTATCATGTGAAAAATCATAATTATTTATGGTTTACTCATTGTCGTTATATATTATTGGCTGGCATTATGTTTTTAAAAAGCGGCACATTCCATGGTTATTTTCCGGTCAGTGACCGGGCGATGGCGACAGGCTTTTATCTCACTGGAGCGGGAATAGCGCGTGTGAGAAAACAGCAACCCTATCCCCTGCCGTCCCACCCTAAGTTGTACAATTTTTTATAGGATAACGGACGGATTTTTTCGGAATATCAACTGGTGTATATTACTTCCGGAGAAGGGGAATTTGAATCGCATGAAGCCGGACTTATCGCTATACGCCCCGGCGCGGGGCATGTTGATTTAGTCGCGAAAAACGTGATATGCAGCAGTGCAAAAACAACTTCGTGTTTTTATGGGCCAGTGGCTGTGGGCACAAGTCGAGGCCGGATGA
>JAKATV010000111.1 GCA_021818565.1 Planctomycetota bacterium | reverse complement strand
TTTGAGCCGGGGCATGGCTTTGGTGCCGTAACTTGTGCCATTGACGCGTAATTCAATTTTATCGCAGTTGCCGTAGCACCATACTCGAATGATTTTGCCTTCATGGCCCGGCCAATTCCAATGCGGGAAAATATGCACGAGGGGTTTGTCGCCCCACCACGCTTTGTAATACATGGCGACATCTTTGGGAAAGCCGCACATGTCCAGCAGGCCAAAATGCGAGTTAATCGAAGGCCAGCCACATGGGGTTGGTTCACCGCGATAATCAAAGCCGGTCCAGACGAATCCGCCGGCGATGAAGGGTCGCACGGCCACGGGTTGCCAGGAGTTTTCGGGATCACCATGATACGCACTGACGAGACCCCGGGGGATATCGGTTTTGTATATACCCCGATCACTGGTATTGCTGCCGATTTCACTGCCGAACATTTTCAGGTGCGGATAGGCCTTGTGGAATCGATCGTAATTTCCCGGGTCGTAATTGCAGCCCTGCAGATTCTCAACAGTTTCAAAGCCGTGCAGCCGGTTGAAATCAGCGGATGCATCCCACCCGATCTGCCTGTTACCCCAGTTCCCATTCATAGCGCAGGTAATGGGCCGCGTGCGATCATACTTATGAATGGATTTCATCAGGGCGGCAAAAACTTCTTTGCCATAGTGCGAGTTCTGCACCTTATACTCTTCATTGCACAACGACCACATGATGATACTGGGGTGATTGCGGTCTCGCAGGACCATCTCATCGACATGCCACATGTTCTTATACGGATCGCCCACAGCGGTCTTGGGGCCATAATCATCGCCAAGGCGCCGGTTTTCATCCATTACCAACATGCCCAGTTCATCACAGGCATTATAAAATGCGGGGGCCATTAAATTATGCGAACAGCGCACGGCATTGCAGCCAATTTCCTTAAGTTTGCGCACGCGCCAGTACCAGAGGCTGTCGGGCGCACCGATGCCTACGCCCACAAAATCCTGATGGTTGCAGGTGCCTTGGAGTTTTACGTGCCGCTCATTAAGGAAAAAGCCGTTGTTGGCGTCATAACGTAAAGTGCGAATGCCGAATTTCTGGTTATGGACATCCACCAGGGATCCGTTGCGGTATATCCGCGTGGTCAGCGTGTAAAGATTGCGATTCTCTAAAGACCACAGCGCGACATGGTTCAATGCGGTGACTTGGGTTATTGAGCCGGATTTACCTGGAGAAAGAATCAGTTCATTGGAAATGTGTGCCACGCTTTGTCCGTGAGGGTCGGATACCGTTGAGACAATTTCGCAGGTGTGCTGTTGGTGGGATTCATTGACCACACTGGTCTGAATGGTTAAATCCGCGGACGGCTTATCGCTTACATTGTGCACCTCGCTGATGGCATAAACGCCCCAGGGCAAAACATGTACCGGGTCGGCAACATTCAGCCAGACATGGCGGTAGATGCCTCCACCTTCATACCACCAGCCTTCAAATTTGGTGGGATCCACATACACGGCCAGGACATTATCGCCGCCGAAATTTGCGGCTTTGGAAATATCAAAACGAAACGGCGTGTAACCACCCTGATGGCGTCCCAGCAGCTTTCCATTGAGATAAACATGGGCATCGCGATATACGCCTTCAAAATCAAGCCAGACCGCTTTGCCACTGTCCAATGCCGCCAGAGCAAAATGTCGACGATACCAGGCCGGATACACCGGTAGAAACCCGTGGCCCTTATTGGCCTTCGGATCATATTTTCCTTCGACAATATAATCATGGGGTAATTGCACGATGCGCCAGGCGCTATCGTCAAAATCCATGGCACCCTGGGCCGGCATTGCGGCAGCATGATCAACGCCATGATCAACGGGTTTACCGGCCAAGGCTTGAAACCGCCAATTGGCGTCCAACAACTCATGGCGGCGCGGCCCCGCAGCCGCAATCGCTCCGGCGAGATCCGCGGATTGCCCTTTGGCGGACTCACTTACGCCGGCCAGTGCTGCCGACGCGGCAACCGCCATTCCCGCTTTGATTAAATCTCTACGTTGCATCATAGAACGTCCTCTAAATTAGCACGCCATTGTTTATTTTTTTTCAAAAAATCGCAATCCAGGCATCAGCGTATGAACGCCTGCGAATTTCTGAATTTTCCGATTCTCACTCATCGGTCACATTGGGAGTACCGACCTTTAGCATGATCGCGCCGTGCACGGGGACGGTAGCGCTAAAGGATGTTTTATCGCCCAAGTTTTTGCGCTGCCACAAATCGCGTACGGGCTGATTACCGCGCATGGATTTTTCTCCACGCCGCAAAACCGGGTCCATCATGTCCCATGCGGGTATGGAAACTGACCGGGGTACCGGGCCGAGGTTAAATATCGCCACGGCCACCGTGCCATCCCATAGTGGCCGTGCCCAGACTTCCACCTGCCCCTGCCGATCCACACGCTGTGCCTGCATGCCCAGTTCATCCTGGTTGACCGCCAGAACTTCGGTGTTGGTCATCAGGTCTGTGGTGAATTTATTAAGCTTTTCAAGATCACAACCCAAAAGCAGCGGGGCCGCCAGCATGCACCAGAGGGTAATATGCGTGAGCTGTTCATGCGGCGTAAGCTTGGTCCAGTGGAGCGGGCCGTCTTCAAAATAACCCCATCCCACCACCAGCATATCCGGATCATTCCAATGCCCG
>JAKATV010000002.1 GCA_021818565.1 Planctomycetota bacterium | reverse complement strand
GGCTATGTGGATGAGCCAAGATCAACGCTGGGACCGTTACTGGGCCAGCCGTTCATCTGTCGGACGGTGCAGAGCCGCGTAAACTGTCACGCACCCGACGGGCTGTTTTTTTTGCCAATGCGCTTGCCGATCCCGGCGAATTCTCATAGGCTACGTGTTATGGAAACAATCGAATTACCTTCTATCACGCCCCGTCGGTCAGAGGCTTATAAGGGCGATTTTGGAAAAGTTCTAGTGATTGCCGGTTCCGACTGTATGATCGGCGCACCGGCGTTGGTGGCAACCGGTGCCATGCGGACCGGCACCGGCCTTTGCCGAATTGCCACCGTGAAAGATATTCTCCCACAGATATTGGCGATTTGTCCGGTCGCAACCGGTTTTATTATCAATCCTCGAGATATTAAATCACTGGTGGAATTTGCGGATCATCATGATGCCGTTGCCGTTGGCCCCGGCTTGGGGACAAGTGCCACCACGAAAAAAATTGTTCTGGAACTATTGGAACGCCATTGTGGCCCCATCGTCCTTGATGCCGATGCGCTTAATACGCTGGCTTCCCTGGAAGCCAGCGAATGGCCCACACGGCGCGACTGGTCCAATGTGATTCTTACTCCCCACATGGGGGAATTCATGCGTCTGATGGCGGCGGTTGCCAAGCGCGGCGGGAACATCGGCATGGCCGCGGAGAAAGCCCCGGCTGCAGCGGTCAGTGCTCCTCGCAGTTTAGCGGATGACGATGACGATCTGCCATCCACCGCGGATGGCATTGCGTTGGACATGGCCGATGAAGCCGCGGCGGCAGCGCCCGTAACGTCGGCGGTGGAGCCTGCGGCTCAATCGGGACCTGATCGCACAGCTTTGGCAGAACTGCTAAGCCGCGCTACGGGGTGCGTGGTGGTGCTTAAGGGGCATCAAACCGTGATCGCTGATGGCGGCCGCATTGGCATAAATAAAACGGGAAACCCGGCCATGGCAACAGCCGGCAGTGGCGATGTGCTCACCGGTGTCATTGCATCACTGGTTGGGCAGGGTGGATTGTCCTGTGCACAGGCGGCTCGCCTGGGGGTGCATCTGCATGGGTTAGCAGGTGATCTGGCGGCCAAGGCCATCGGCCCGGCGGGCGTGCTGGCTACCGATATTGCCGAATATATGCCCCGCGCCATCGCGGCCTACATAAAAAAGTGATCGCAAAAAAATGGTCGCATTTGCTGGAATTAAAATCAGTGATGCTGTGGATAGTCACTGGAAAATTTCAGCGGATTTATATCTTCACGATCCAGACGTTGAATTATTTTGTCAATCAAAAGGGCATCGGTTACATTATCCGACTGGATGGCGTCCATCAATGCTTTTTCCGCTAATGTACTGGCGAATCGCCGCCGCAGGAAGTCCCGCGCAATAAGGTAATTGGCGCGAGCTTGTGCCAAACTCACCATGTATTTCCGCCACGCATATTGCGCGGATCGGATTGTGAACGTCGTTGCCATCGCCGGACGATAAGACGGTTGCTGCATCGCCGTGAGAATATCCGTGAGCTTTCGCGTTTGGCCGGGATGATTGGTTGTCATCGCGGTAAGTAGCGCGTCATGCAGTATCGCGGCACACGCGGTGGCGGCTTGCCCCCGTTGCTTTTGATAACGCTGGCGAGCCAAGTGGATTTTGGTCTGATACGTTCGCAGAGCGTCTTGTGCCAGAGCGTCCGTGAATGTAATGACTGGCGCGGGTTTCCGAACTACCTGCGAAACCATGATTTTCGGATTGATGCCGGCCCGCGCGCCCCGGGCTTTATGGAACAGCCATGTTTGATTGCCGATAGTTTTAACTTGATGGACGGACCATAAATCCACAGCTGTGCCGGGTTTTACATGGTGTCCGTAATCGTCCATGGCAAGACCACTGGCCGCGTTGATGCACAGAAACCCTTGGTCCTTGCGCTGCAGTTTCCATTGTTGATTTGCCCTGTGACTCGGAAATTCCTGGCGCAGCAGATCGCCCGGTTGTGGATTGGTTTCGGGGCCGGAAAGATACAACGCGCTCAATTCATTCTTAATTGTGTAAAGGCCGTGGCCTTGATAAGTAAATTTCCATTTCTGATGCCTGCCGCCATCCGTTGTTGCCTGATCAATGGCCGTGCCCGGTTGATCGGAACGGCCCGGATCATTAAGCACCAGATGGCTATATTGGTTGGTCAGGCTGTAGACTCCATTGGCAATGGGTTCGGCTGCCGAGAGTTGAATCGTTACGACAGCTTCTGTGCGTTTCCCGGTGTTGCCAGGTATTCCGGTTGGTGGTGTTTTGTGCCGCGGGACCAGGCATTTGATCCATACATTAAGGGAATTTCCCCGTGCCCAGATTACTTCGCCATTACTGAAATCGGTATGTTGCGCGACCATGGTAAAGCAACGGTGCGACGGATGCCGCGGGATCACCGCAGAAGATTTTCGGAGATAATCACGCGTGGCGATGAATGCGGGTGCTTGCCCGGCATTGGAGATCGCACACCATTGCAGCGTCTGTTCTTCTGAAAGCATTACATCATCGCCACGGCGTCTTCCGGCCACCGCAATTCCCCTTCGCTGCATCAGGCCTTTCGGGCATACGACATGAAAAACCAGCCAGTCGCCGGGGTGGGTATGTATCCATAAGTCAACGACGATTCTGCTGCTGTT
>JAKATV010000170.1 GCA_021818565.1 Planctomycetota bacterium | reverse complement strand
CCGATGTTGTATCGAAAACCGGTATATCCGCTGGGATGCTGGCCCACCAATTTACCGTTAATAAATACCACGGCGTCCCGATACACCCCGCCAAAATTCAACCAGATGGTCTTACCACGCGCTGTGGCCGGCACGTTGAACGTCCGCCGATACCACGCCGGATATACCGGAAGCGATCCATGCCCCGGATTGTTCCTATGAGAGAACTTACCGCCAACAATGTAATCATCAGGCAGTTGTACCGGCCTCCACACTCCTACCGGCCACGGACAATGCAACTGTGCTATTTGCGACGGCGTCAATACCGCTTGGGGCCCCCAGCGATGAAAGTTCGGCATCTTATCCAGCAGCCAACCGCCGTCCATATTCCGGCCTGCACGCAAGCGCATCACAGCGAGCGCAGCGTGGCTATCACCATTGGCGTCCGCCGTTGCGCATCCCATTTTATTGAGCGCGAAGACAACTAATAAAATCGCCAACATCACAACGGTCTTGACTCTGACCACCGGTATTAAAGCCTTGCGCATCAGCATTTGCTCCAGAAGAATTTTACAGCGATCCTGAATATACGCTTAGGCACTCATAATGGAAGTGCCGCTTTTCATCAATAACTGTGCCACTTTTCGTCAGCTCCATTGATCCGCCCGACGTTAACTTTAGTGTACGCGTTAAGTGTGCGACTTTAAATGGGTCGAATATTATCGCCGGCCCGGGTACGAACAATCGGTTCGTGAATCCGCCTGGGCAGGTCGGCCGGATCAGAATCGCGCACGCTCCGCCAGATTTCACACCAGCCCCAGACTGGCGCGGCGGCGGAATTCACCGGGGGCCAAGCCGTTATACAATTTAAAAAATCTGCTCAGATGCGGCTCATCACTGAGGCCCACAATTTCCGCGATCCGCCAAAGCGGGTAATCGGTACCCTTCAGTAGGCGTTCTATGCGGTCTATGCGCACACGCACGATCTCATCGTGAGGAAGAAATCCCAGCAGCGTCTTAAATCGTCTTTCCAGGGTGCTACGGGAAATTAACAGGGATTGATCCGCCAGGTGCTGTAACACATCTTCAACAGTCGTGGTACTTCCCGCATGATTCCGAATGTATCGCATCGCCGCAACCACGGTGTCATCGCCGGCGGCAATAATATCCGTTGACGTGCGCATGACGACATCCCGCGGTGCCACGAGCAGCGGCTTAACGGGAAGCTTCGCGCCGCGAATGATTTTATTAAGCAATTCCGCGGCCTCAAAACCGATTTTGTCCGATCCCGGATCAACGCTGCTTAATGCCGGGATCGCCAACTCGCAGAGCACTTCATCGTTGTCCACGCCGACGACGGCAACCTGTTCCGGCACGCGCAGAGCCAGTTCCTGACATACCGCCAGAATATGCCGCCCGCAGAGGTCATTACACGCCATGATTCCCACGGGCTTAGGAAGTCCTTTGAGCCATGCGGCGAGTTTCGAATCATACGACAAAGCCTGTCCCTCCCTTCTCTTTTTGGATAATCCGCTGGAGCGCAGCGATACGTCAAAGACCTCTGATTCCGCGCCGCGTTGACTTAGGAATTTCTGGAAAGCGGCCTGGCGCAACTGGGAAAATTGTCGTCCTTCAAATCCGCAATATGCGAAATTGGATAACTCACAGAGAACCAGGTGCTCGGCCGCAATTTGCGCAATTCGCAGATGATCACTGTGAATATTGGCGACGCCCGGCGGGGATATCAAACTGCCCAGGTCAACAATGGGAATGCCGAGCCGGCGTAAGGGCTCAAACTGCCGGGAATTGCGAACTCGGCATAACACTCCCTGAAACTTGCCGCGTGACAGCCAGTGCGGCAGATCGTCCTGCTCAGTCCATTCCTCGTAGCGCACCGCCCAGTCAGAGTTCGTATGCACAAAACGCGCGATACCGCGCAGTAATCCGCGCCCATAACTGCCGATGGCGTCAATAACCAAAGCCACGTTGATCATTTTTCCCTCTCTTCCTGAGTCTCTTGAAAGATCTCGAGCGATTCGCGGTCCGCTGTTGCTGCTACAGGCGCTGCGCCATGGGATATTAACGGTTCAAGTCTTCCTAGCACATTTCGCAGCGGATCATCCGCGTGCAAACGCTGATGCAGAAAGCCCACCACTTGTGCCGCACTGGGCAATGCATCCCAACCGCCACCCGAGCCGGCAGCTTTGATGGCGGCACTGGCACTGGCAAAACATACCGCTTCGCCAATGGAAAAGTTCATCGCAATGGCCAGAGCGTAGGCACCATGGAATGTATCGCCGCAACCGTTGGTATTCACCGCCTTGACCACAAACGCCGGGAAGTGCATCGGCGGGCGCTGGGGCGAATCGGTCCACCAGCACCCCTGGGCTCCCGCGGTTATGACGGTCGCGGCACGCCGTATGCCGGCCAGTGCCGCACAGGCAGCTTGCAAATCCTGCTTTCCGGTTGACCACCGGGCAAATTCTTCCGGCACCACGAGATGATCCACGTGTTCCAGCACCGAGGCAGACTCCGCGCATTGGCCCTCAATGTCCAGTACGACCGGCACATTGGCGCGGCGCGCCTTGAGTATGAGTTCCAGCGGACCGGGGGCGCTAAGAAAATCCACCAGCAGCACACGGGCGGAGGCTAAAAGCTCGGTAGACACATCCGCAGCCTGCACGGGTTGGTAGCGGC
>JAKATV010000328.1 GCA_021818565.1 Planctomycetota bacterium | reverse complement strand
TGTTGAGCCGTAATAAGGCCAGACGGTCGACTGGTAGTTGTTCATCAGATCAAATGTGGACTGGAGTTGCGAATATTTTACAACATCCACATGGCCATCCGCGTAGCCGGCATTGACAAACGGGTCCGGTGCCGACGGATAGTGCGGCAGCAAGTTGGCGTTTTCACCCGGCCAGGTGTAGCAACTCCAAAGTTGCGCCTGCGACGCCATGGTAACGTTAGAAAAACGTGTGCCTGCGGCAATCCAATCGTTATAACCGTAGTCGATCGCCGAGTACTGATTTACCTGCCCATTGTTCGTGTCTGTGTATTCCCAGGGATCGTTGCCGCCTTTGAGAGCCTCCACGGACGGATCGATGAAATCAGGTTGCACGCTCAGGAAGGGCTGTGACCAGAAATTCGGATTCGTCGGCGACAGAGCCGCCGCATGGCTCAGGTAGGGATACATGGTTGTGATAATTTCAAACGGCCAAATTCCAGCCGGGCTTTTATTCAGCGCGGCGAAAGTGGGATTCGGCCCATAAAGATCGCCCGACGTATTAAACATCGCGGGCAGAAAATCCCGATTTTCCTGCGAATAAATAATCGTCGCCTGACACAGCGAGCGAATATGGGTTTGGCAAACTGTGTCATTGGCGGCTTCTTTGGCTTTCGCCAGTGCCGGCAGCAACAGCGCAATCAGGACCGCAATAATTGAAATAACCACCAGCAACTCAATAAGCGTAAAACCACCCCGGTGGGGGTATCTGTGGCCCGGCGAACTGATTTCTATGGCTTTCATGGTGTGCATCTCCTTCTGTAATATGCAGCCTCATAACATCTCAAAATTCGTTCGTCTGCATCAGCCGAGTTATCGCTGCTATACGAATTGCAGCAGACGGCCCATCGACTGATAATGCAACTATAGATTGAATCAAGAGCGTATGGAAGGATTAAATTGCATCATCTCTTGTAACAAATTGCGTCATGCGGTTATTGGACAAGGTTTCTAACTTTCAGAAGTCAAGGGCTTTCCCGCGCGAAAATGCTGCCGGAAGCTTCCCGGTGTCATACCCCGATAGCGGCGAAAGAAGGTGGCTAATTGTTGCTCAGCGGTCATGCCCACGATATCGGCGATCCGCGCCAGCGAATAGTTGGTGCTAAGAAGCAGGCGTTCAATTCGCTCCAGTTTTACGCGCGCAATTTCATCATGTGGCGCAAATCCCAGTCGCGCTTGAAACTTTCTTTCCAGCGTGCTGCGGGAAACCAGCATCGCCGATTTTGACAAATGATCCAGAATGTCTTCCGTGTTAATGCCGATCCCGCCCTGGTCGCGAATAAATTGCAGCGCTTTGACAATCACAGCGTCTGCAACGGCGATGGTATTGGTACTGGCTCGGGCCATGACCGCTTTGGGAGGAAAATAGATCGTCGTGGTTGCCGGGCTTTGGCCGCGCAGCATTTCATCAAGCAATTCCGCGGCGCGAAAGCCGATGGCATCAGCCGCGGGATCCACGCTTGACAGTGGCGGTACCGCCAGATCACAAATAATTTCGTCATTATCTACACCGATCACCGCAACTTCGTTGGGCACGTGCACGCCATTACGACGGCAGGCGCTTAAAAGCAGTCTGCCAAAATAATCATTGCAAGCCATAATGCCGATGGGCTTAGGCAGTTGTTCCAGCCACTGGTTAAGCTGCGCATCTTCCCAGAATGGATCACCCCGGCGCTTATACCGGGATACGCCTGGATCCCATTTCTCTTCCAGAAAAATATGCGCCTGATGCGCTTGCCCTGTGAGGTAAGTGCGAAACCCCTCAAGTCTTAAATCGGAAAATACCGCTCCACCGGAACCATAAAAGCCGAAATGGCGTAGCCGGCGTTCGATTAAATGTTCAGCCGCCAACTGTCCGATCATTCGGTGATCGCTGAGAATCTCGGTCACAACATCTGTTTGATGGGGCACTTCTCCCAGGCTTACCAGCGGTACGCCGAGTCTGCGCAGAGATGATAGTTGCCGTTGGTCGCGCACACGTGCCAGCACTCCCTGGCAACTGCCGCGCACCAGCCATTTGGGTAGGTTGTCATTACCTTTGCGTTCTTCATAAATTACTTGCCAGCCGATATGCGTTTGGACAAAGCGGGCCACGCCGCTAAGCAATCCGCGGCCGTAGCTGCCGACGGTATCGATGATCAGAGCAATGGTTCGCATGAAGAAGACTCAATTCCACCAAGCGGATCACGAACAATGTTATCACACGAAGCGAGCTTGGGCGCAATAGGCCTCTGCAAAGATTCTGCGCCATTCCCGCCACTTTGGCAAATCCATTGGCGAGAATTGCGATCTGATGCAATTGTGCTGGGGCGTCACCGATCAATTAATACCCATATTCCTTTGGCGGGGGCATTCGTGCTGGGGCGGTAACCCACGCTGTTTATAAATACGACGCGGCAATGACGCGGCACGGCGATTATCCGGCATGGACAATTTCGGTGCGTTGGCATAGCATTTTGAACGCCTGGCCCTGATTTGGAGAACTAAATGCCGGATAACCTTGTTACAAAATCTACGGTTGCGAATGCAACCTCAGTTCCGATGTTTGAAATCTTAACTCAGTATCAAAGCCTGCGTTCCGAAATTGAAGCCGCCGTTCGCAGCGTCCTGGATTCAACCGAATACATCGGCGGCGCGGCGC
>JAKATV010000521.1 GCA_021818565.1 Planctomycetota bacterium | reverse complement strand
AAATCCTTCACGATAAATATGTTTTGTAATCACTGCATAGTAAAAACAAAGGCCGCTGATCTTCGTCAATGTGCGTATATCGCGGCAACGGTTCATAAAAACGATTGTCTTTGGCATCATCGTTGACACTTGATACCTCACCAACCATGGTATGCGATTCGGTGGCAAAAAACGAGTGGTACAGGCCCGGAACCAGTGTGATACTTTCCCCCGGTTCCAAAATCACACTGCCGCCGGCCAAAACCGTCCGTTCCAACCCGTCGCAGCGCACCGTGACATCCGTTGAGGCAAACTTCCCCTGCGAATCGGAATTGTAGAGTTCTATGACCAGGCGGCCGCCGCCGCGGTTAATAATGTCTTCCGTTTTCTGAAAGTGAAAATGAAAAGGCGTTCGTTGATCTTTACGCACCATCATTATTTTCTCGGCAAAAATTTTGGATGTATCGCCGATCAAACCGTTCCGGAGTGTAAATAAAACCAAACCGATCTGCTCAAATTTTCCGGATCCCAGATCCGTCACATCCCAGCCCAAACCGCGCTGGCGAATGTAATCGCCGGCCACACCGAGCGTGGTCCAGTATTCGGGCGACCAGTAGGCAAATGGGGGCAGAGAAAACCGCTGAGCCTTAAAAAAAGCCACGGCCTCTTTCAGATAACCGTTTACTTCAGAACGTTGCATCGTTGCTCCTTTTGACCATACGATAACAGGATTGTCAATCAAGCCTCCCGGAATACCTTTCCCAATTCAACGCCCGCAGGTTTAATATTACCCTCAAAATCAATCACGGCGGTGTTGGCGGTGCAGGGAAATGCATCATGGCCCATCCACACTATAAACCCGCCACATGCTGGGAATCGGCTCAGGGCCGCTCTGGCCGCCAAGCCCAGCGCCGCCGCCTGTCGGGCCTGACTCCATACGACATATGCCTCCAGATTTTCCGGTGCGCGGCCTTTCTCTTGAATAAACTTGGGCCAGTCGATCCACCAAGGATTGCGATTCCACAACGGATTATCCGAAGAACACGGAAAGGCTTTCAGATTACCCATATATTTGCGAATGATCTCGGCAGAGCTGGCACCCGGCGCACCGAGTTCCGAATAGAACATCGAATCGCTTTTATCCCACAGTTCTTTCCAGTATCCGTCCACCGGCCCGTTGAGATTCCAAGGCCCATGGGTATCCCAGAATACGCCCTTGCCGCACTCATCTAAATTATTCGACAACCGCGGGCCAAAGGGACTGGTCTGCAGGAATCGACGTCCGTGATCCAGTTTTTCAATGACCTCATAAAATCGTTTGAGAATCGGATGTCGAATCGTCAATGGTTCACGATGCTTGCCAGGATTGATCCCGTTGAGATTGTTGGCCAATTCATTACCACCACACCATAACAGTAGTGCGGGATGATGCTGCCGCCGTTTGATATACGATTCGGCAATTTGGCCCATTGCCTCTACGGAAGCCGGATCCGTTGGAGGATAGCAATCAATACTGGAGCTCGATAGTGGAAATTCCTGCCACAGTAAAATACCCAAGCGGTCACACTGTTGGTAAAAATATTCGGTTTCAAGAAAAGCCCCGCCCCACACCCGCAGGATTTTCACACCCATATCATGGTACGCATTTAACCTCTTATCGTAATCTTCCTTGGTCAGATCGGCAAAATTCGGTCGAATAGGCGTCCAATCAATTCCGCAGAGAAATATTTCCGTGCCATTAACCGCACAGAGATAACGATCCGCTTCCGGCACCACATCCAGATAGGCATTGGCGGTATTTTTCGCGCCTTTGTTTTTCCGCCACTCAATGTTCCGGAAGCCCACTGTACGCACTTGACGATCAATAAGATGCCCCTGATCATTGAGCAGATCGCACGTCAGACTGTATAGTTTTTGCTCGCCATGCCCATTAGGCCACCACAAGCCAACGGTTAAATCTTTCCATTGCACGGGATGTTTGACCAACGCTGGAGCGGGCATTTCCTCCTGATGTACCACCCCGGCATCATCAGCCAGAGTCAACTGTATTTTGCTTCCACCCAAAGCAGCACCAAACATTTTCAGTACCCCCCGCCCGGAGGTCATGTCCACATCGGCCACCGCGCGGAATTCCCGTATTTCCCCCGCTTCCACAACTTCCAGCGTGATGGCATCCCATACCCCTACTTGCACAACGCGACTGACCCAGTCCCAGCCATAATTAAACCGGGGCTTCCATTTTTTCATGTGCGAGGTGTAACCAAGTTGTCCCAGCCAGCGCGGTGGTGGCTGAAAAAGAATTTCCAGCAAATTATTTCCGGCCTTGAGATGCGGGCCTAAATCAAAATCCCAAGGACGAAACGATCCTTCAAAACCCGCCACCAGAGTGCCGTTTAGAAAAATGCCGCCCCGGTAATCCAAGCCTTCACAATGCAATCGGAACTGTTTGCCGGAATGCACCCATTGATCGGGAATTACCGTCTGATATACCCAGTCCTCATTTTCCACCCATTGACAATCCCTTGCATTCAGGCCGATATTCCAATCTTTAATGAGTCCGGCATTCAAGAGCGCCAACTGCACCGAGCCCGGTACACTTGCCGGAATCGGGCCGACTTTCTGATCCGTAGTTTGATGAATATTGGATATGGCGGTCGCCCCCCCACCCAATCGTTCCATGTAGGGCATATAGCCGGATAGCTGCCATTTCAACGTTGATAAGTCATATCTTTGCTTGGCCCCGGCGGATACAGAGGCAGTTGGCGGCGGCTCTGCCGCCTGGGATGCCGCATCGGCCCCGCCAAGACTTGCCACAGCCGCCACCGCAGCCAACTGCAATACGTTCCGGCGGGTCAACCCCATTGAGTCATTTTGGCCATTATGTGAAGTCATCGACAATCCTTTGCTAAACATAACCTTGCGCTAAAACCACATTGCCCAATGCCTTATAATTTGTTCATTGGTCATCGCTCATTGGTCATTGTATAAGTCCCGATGGCGGACGGTCTTCCTTAGCCGACGCCCAGTCCTTGTTGGGTTTGCGGCCCATGCGGAAATAAAGTTCCCCGCCCGCCACAATATCAGCGTGGGTAAACCACGATCGCGTGAGTTCTTTGCCGTTGAGTTTGGCGCTTTGAATGTAACAATTCTCCAGTGAATTATTTTCGGCGATGATGGCAAAGGTTGTTTTGGCGGCGGGGTTATGTATCTTGGCGCGGTCTACCAGTGGGCTGCCGATGACATACACGCCGGTGGCGGCATTGACCGGATAAAAGCCCATGGCACCCATGGTAAAGCAACTGGAAATTTGGCCAATATCGTCATTGCCGGGAATACCGTTGGGCGTGTTGTTGTAAAGGCTCAAGACTTTACGAATCCAATATTGGGTTTTCCATGCGGCACCGGCAAAGGGGTAGAGATAGGGAATGTGATTGCTGGGTTCATTACCCTGGGCATCCTGCCCCACCATGCCGGTGATGTCCACATCGTACTCATAAATATGAGACGGCGCGGTGAACAAGCCATCTAATTTAGCGATGAAGTTCGCATCCCCGCCGAATAAATCAATTAATCCATGAACATCCTGCATGACGTTAAACGTCGCCTGCCAGGCGTCGGATTCGGTGTAATCGTACCATTCATCCTGATCCGGTCGGAAAGGTTCGCGCCACTTTCCATCCGCCAACTTGCCGCGCATAAAACCGGTCTTAGGGTCAAAGATATTTCTATAATTCTGCCCCAGTTTATAAAACATTCTGGCATCTTCATGTTTACCCAGCAATTCCGCCATGGCACCTACACACCAATAGTCATAAGCAAAATCCAAGGTTCGGGAAACGGATTGCTTGCCGGGGCCGGTAATCATTTCAGCGGCGGTGGCCGACCCGGAAATAACGTAGCCGTGGCGACGGAATTCTTCCTGCAATGGCTTGTTGCCATTGGCGGTGGCCCCCACCATGGCGGTATCGCGCATGGCGGCATAAACCGCCGGCACGTCATAGCCCCGGAATCCACGGGTATAGGCACCGAGAATCATGGCCACCGCGTGAAACCCGGTCATCGCCCAAGTTTCAAATCCCCATAGCGGCCAGACCGGCAACGAATGCTGCTGCACTTGCTGGTAATCCACCAATAAGGTGTTAATCACGTCATTGATACGTTCCGGATGGGTCAGCATCATAAGGGGGAACTGACCGCGGTAAATATCCCATATCGAAATAGTGGTGTAATTGGTGAAGCCGGGGTTGCTGTGATTCTTGCGATCCTCCCCACGGTAGGAGCCATTGACATCGTTAAACGTGCTGGGACCGATCATGGCATGATAGGCGCTGGTATAGAATGTTTGGTCCAGTTCCTTGGTGGAAAATTTCGCATCCAATGACGCCAGCGCCTTATTCCAGGTCTGCTCCGCCTGCCGCCGAATGGCGTCAAAATCAAAATGCGGAATTTCGGCCTGCAAATTCCCGCGGGCACCTTCAATTCCGGTACCGGAAATGCCTACTTTAATAACCAGCGGCCGGCCGGTATCGCCTGGAAAATGAAATGCGATTTTCAATCTTGGCCCTGGAATTGAACTGATATTTCCGGATTGAACAGTACCATTGCGCTGCACCTGACACAATTCAAAAGGCTGTGAGAATTGGATGACAAAATACACCTGCCGATCCCGCGCCCAACCATGCGTGCCGCGATAGCCGCTGATGGTGGTGGTGTTTTCGATATTCAGTTGCGCCTCATAGACGGTCTCGCCAATACCATGCACCAGATCAAGAATAACATGTCCAGGTTTTCCAGCGGGAAAACTGTAGCGATGCATACCGCAGCGGCTGGTGGCGGTGAGTTCCGCCACCACGCCGGAATCCTCCAGCAATACGCGGTAATACCCCGCCCGGGCGGTTTCGTGGCGGTGGGAAAAACGCGAAGCGTAACCTTTTTTACCCGCTTGCCAACCAGATTTTTCACCCAGAGCCTGAATTTGCGCCTCATGTTCCGCCCCCGGCGCACCGGGGTTCCAACACACGGGCCCCACTCCCGGCATCAGCAGCGCGTCGCCCAGGTCTCCGCCGCCGGATCCGGAAACATGATCGTGGCTAAAACCAAGTATCGTTGTATCCGGATAATGATAGCCCGAAACATGATCCCAGCCATAGACATTCATGTTATGTCCACGATTTCTCTCCGTCGCCTCGGACGGGCCTGCCGTATCCGGGCTTAATTGCACCAGGCCGAAAGGAACCATGGCTCCGGGAAACGTATGTCCATGCCAGCCCGTGCCGATGATGGGTCGAACCAGATTGGAACGGTTGCCGAACGGCGAAAGCCCCTGTGCTCCGGCCAGTTGCCTCAAGACCGCATCATACGGATTGGCACGCAGGCCCGGTGCCGTCAGGGAACCAACGGTAACCGTTGCCGCCGCCATCGCGGTCAACTGCAACATATTCCGACGGGTTAACCCCATTGCGCCATTTTGGCCATTATGTGAAGTCATCAGATAATCCTTATACAGAAAAGAACCGGGGCCTAAAACGGTACCTGGTACCTTTTAATTTGTTCAGGCGGGATCGCTCGTCGGTCATAGTATCAGCCCGGATGGCGGACGATCTTCCTTGGCCGATGCCCAGTCCTTGTTGGGTTTGCGGCCCATGCGGAAATAAAGCTCTCCACCGGCCACAATATCACCATGGGTAAACCATGATCGTGTGAGTTCCTTGCCGTTGAGTTTGGCGCTTTGAATGTAACAGTTCTCCGCTGAATTATTTTCCGCCACAATCGTAAAGGTGGTTCGGGCGGCGGGGTTGTGAATTTTTGCCCGATTGACCAGTGGACTGCCGATAACATATACGCCGGTGGCCGCGTTGACCGGATAAAACCCCATGGCCCCCATGGTAAAGCAACTGGAGGTCTGACCAATATCATCGTTGCCGGGAATACCGTTGGGTGTGTTGTTATAAAGAGCAAGCATTTTACGCACCCAATATTGGGTTTTCCATGCCGCCCCGGCGAACGGGTAAAGATACGGGATATGGTTACTGGGTTCATTGCCCTGGGCATCCTGACCTACCATGCCGCTGACATCCGGAGAGGTGTTGTAAACTTTGGATGGAGCGGTGAAAAACGCATCAAGCTTGGCAATAAACTGTTGATCGCCGCCATACAGATCAATGAGTCCCTGCACATCCTGCATGACATTAAACGTCGCCTCCCACCCATCGGATTCGGTGTAATCCCGCCAATATTCCTCATCCGGACGGTATGGCGTCTGCCATTTTCCATCGGCGGTCTTGCCGCGCATGAATCCCGTGCCCGGATCAAAGAGATTTTTGTAGTTCTGCCCCAGCTTATAGAACATCACAGCGTCGTCGTGCTTGCCCAACAACTGTGCCATGGCCCCCATGCACCAATAGTCATAGGCAAAATCCAAGGTTCGCGAAACAGATTGATTCGCGGTACTGATTGGAACGTAACCATAATGGCGGAACTGGTGCTGCAATTCTTTATTACCGTTGGCGGTAGCACCCACCATGGCCGTTTCCCGCATGGCGGCATAAAGCGCCGGGACGTTATAGCCTCGGAATCCGCGGGTGTAGGCTCCGACAATCATGCCCACCACATGAAACCCGGTCATGCACCAGGTTTCATTGGCCCATAATGGCCACATGGGCAGGGACTTTTGATCCAACTGCCGGTAATCCGTCAACATGGTGTTGATGATATCATTGGTACGATGCGGCTGGGTCAGCATGATAAACGGAAATTCACCACGATAAATATCCCATATGGACATCGTTGTGTAATTGGTAAAACCAGGATTGGGATGGTTTTTAAAATCTTCCCCACGGAAAGTACCGTCCACATCATTGAACGTGGTGGGCCCCATCATGGCGTGATAGGCACTGGAGTAAAACGTTTGCGCCAAGTCTGTGGTGGGCAAATCAGCCGCCAACACGCCCAGTGCGTGATTCCATACCTGTTGCGTCTTCTGCTGAAGGGAATCAAAATCCCAGTGCGGAATCTCCGCCGCCAGATTTTTAGCGGCACCTTCAATGCCCGTCCCGGAAATACCCACGCGAACCAACAGTGGATGATGCGGGTTCAGCGCATCATGATCCCATTGAAAAATAGCTTTAATCTGCGTGGCCGAAAAATGTTTTGTGTGGGGAGCAATGTGATTGGTGACATGCCCATCGACCATCACATCATACGCCTGAATCGGAGCACTGAATTCCATAACAAAATAGGCCTGACGATTCTTCGCCCAACCGTGGCTGTATCGTTTGCCGCTGATCCGCGTCGGACTTTCGATGGTCAATTCAGTGTGAAAAGCGGTATTGCCCAGTCCATGTACCAAATCCAGAATCATTCCACAGCGTGTATCGGCCGGCAACGCCGGATAGGTGTAGCGGTGCATACCGCAGCGGACGGTGGCCGTCAGTTCCGCCTTCACACGCGGGGTTTGCAGATACACGCTGTAATACCCGGCGCGGACTGTTTCCTGCTGATGCGAAAAACGCGAGGCGTAGCCCGTGTTGCTATCTCGAGAAACCCAGCCGGTATCAGAACCCAGCGCTTGGATTTGCGCCTCATGTTCTTTTCCCGGCGCGCCGGAATTCCATCCCCAGTTAATCCCCTCAACTACCGGCATTACCAACACGTCCCCCATTTCCTGCACGCCGGTTCCGGAAATGTGCGTATGACTGATGCCCAGTACGGTGTTGTCGGGATAGTGATAGCCGCCGCAATGGTCCCAGTCATAGATGTCCCACTTTCCATTCCATTTTGGTTCCGGCGGCCCAACCGTGTCCGGACTTAGTTGCACAAGTCCAAAGGGTGCCGTAGCTCCCGGAAAGGTATGCCCATGCCATCCGGTGCCGACGATCGGACGCACCAGATTGGCAAAGCCGCCCGATGACGCGGACTGGCCAATAGAGGCCGCCATACTATTTGCCCCTGGCGCACCCGCGTCCGCAGCCCGTTCCGCCGTCAACGATCCGACTGCGACGGCTCCCGCCGTCGCCATGCATGCCTTGATAAACTCGCGCCGTTGAAGACCCGTGGAAACATGATTATTCATACGTAATCCTCACAATTTATAAAAACCAGACTGCCTTTCTTTGAAAGTTTAATCGTTAAGGATATTTTTCGCCCAGTGCGTTCCCGCCACGGCCAACGTGGCCAGCCCATTGCGTCGTGAGAGATCAGCCATGGTAGTATCCTTTAAGTAATAACATCAGCGAATATGGGTCCACGATTTCAATGCGCGAACCTTGCGCGGACTTTTTTAATATCTCAAAGAGTTCCTTATGCCACGTCGGCGTTTTTAGAACGGTGCGATAAATCCTGAATTGCGACCCTTTGGCGGTAGTCTCCTGAAGAATATTCTCCGCCGCATCCGAAGGGGAATTGCCGGAAAGACCGCCCATGCGGAGATACGGCATGCCGTCGAAAACTCCCTGGGGCGGAATTTTCTGCGGCACCATGCCATCCGGGGAGAACTGCGCATAGGCCGCTTTCACTTGACTATTCATAGCCGGGGCGTCGCCGTCAATGATAAATCCTGTCAATTTAATATCCCATAAACGGTAGTACTTTTCGCAGTGTGCACGCCAAGTGTCAATTCCGGACGGCAAGCCGGAGAACTTGCGTGGCGTCTGCAGCGCGCCGGGATTCAAATACCCGGCTCCGGAATCGCCCGTGATAAAGTGATCATTCGGTGTTTTGTTATCCCGAGCATAGACCATGCCGGGGGCGAATCGGTCAGAGAGATTCGGATCAAACGCCCAGCCCAGCGGAATTGAGCCGCGCGCCGGATCGGTCCACATCGTGGGCAGCATCTGATATAACCATGCGGCAGAATCATAATCGCCCACGTAAATGGCCACATACGATTTATCCGCGACACTCCCATCAGGAGCCAGAAACTTCCACTCTTTAAGGTCCGACTTTGTGGGAAACTTTTGCGGATAACTTTGTTTAAGCGGGTAGTGCTGATACAGCGACGCATTGGCCATGGCCCCCAACCCCAGAGCATCCGCATCCATATAGCCGTTGAAACAGGTCACGATATAGGCATATTCCCATTCTGTGGCCACGCCGCCATGCTTACCGCCGGCACCCGGATAGTTGGTGTATTTTTTATTCCACGGCGGGAATCCGCCGATGTGGATCATCCGTTCTCCCTGCGTTTGATTCCAGGCGGATCGCAAAATGGCGCGTAGCGTGCGTTGATCTGTCCCTAAAGGCTGATGCGGATCATCAATGGGCGTTTCATCGGCCCAGGGGTCAAGATCAAAAAAGAATCCACGGTGCGCGATGAAATAATCATGATTGCTAAGCGTGTTGTTGGGAATATAACCAGACGGCTTCCGCAGCCAATAGGCATCCATGTAATACCCCATTTTGGCGGGATTGCACCGTCCGGTATCCAGATAAAGTTCCTTGGCCCAGATGTAGGCATCACATTTGGCACTTTTTGTCGAATCCGTGCCGGTGCCGGGAATAACTCCACGGCCTGTGAATAGCGGTGCGCCATCGGGATGAATCAGCCAGCGATGAACTGGAAATCGTGGTCCATGAATGTCCTTCGTCAGGAAGTGAAACAGCGATTTGGGTGATGGATCAAAGCGAATGGGCAGCAGGTCTTCCACGCCCGCCACAGTTGACGCAACATTGGAAGTGGAGGGAACATGTTCATCATAGACCACCAAGCCCCGCACAAGGTGCCGATATTCCAAGATCAAATCGCGCAGCGTTTTGGACGGCTGTACAGCCGCCTTGCCTAGCCAGTTATTTCGGCCGCGCATCCAGTGCCACCAGAAGCGATCAATGCCTCCGCTATTTCCGCCAATGAAAAACTGATAGATCGTGGGGCGGGCGCGATTGGCCCAACCTTGCAAGGCCGCCAGAACATGCGCATCATCCCATATCTCATGTAACTGATGCGGATCTGTCCGATCCAGCTTGAACGTATAGGTCATGTCAATGGTGGCAAGCGATTGGTGACTCCCTATTCTGACCTTGGATTGCGTCTCACGGGTTTCGGCCCTGCTGCAGCCGGATATCGCCAAGGCGGCCCCTGTCGCCCCTAGGAATTTTCGTCGGGTTAATGAATTGCCGTTCGTTGTTTTCATGCGGTTATTCCTCGTTTTATTTACTGCGTGCCGTCCGCTACAGTGAATCAAGCTGGCGGAACGCGGGAATACTTAGCTCGGGGCGTTGAGGCCAATTTGGGCCTTGTAACCAATCTGGTTGCGGATTCGTACCGGGCCGCGCATACGGTTGCCAACAATTATTGCGGAAGCGGCACCCTTTTCAATGCTAACTTGCTGCGAACCGGCATCCATAAATTCACAGCCGTTCACGGTCAGGCCGCCACGGCGCAGCACGATGGCCGGTGCCTCCCTGTCGTGCTGCGCCCATGAGGTGAAATGACAACCCATAAAGGTGGTCTGGCCGGATCCCTTCAATATAGCCATGGCATCCGTCAGCGGCCCGCCCCAAAACCCGCAATTGGTGAACTTCACGGGTCCGGCGTTCGTTGTCCCCACTTCAATCGATGGCGCTCCCATGAACTGGCCATTCACAAAGGAAATGCCCGCATGCGACTGGTTGCCGTCTACGCGAACAGAAGTTGACCTTGTACCGGGTGCCCCTTCGTCCGACCCGCACTGTGTGAGCACCACGTTGGGAACTCCGCTGGGCGTACGCACAAAGTGATACCCGATTTTATGACAAATGGCGAAGCAGTTAAACATATATTCCCAGTCGGTGCGGCCAATGCGGAAAGCTGTGGCTTCTTTGGAGGTAAATGTCGTGGTCGGGGCATCGGCCTTCCAAAATGGCCAAAAATGAACATCGGCTACACGCCCGACATCCTCGCACTTATCAATAAACAGGCCGGTTTTCAGTGGCTGGCCGTAAAGACCGTGGATGTAGTGTCGCCCGCCGGTAACCGTGCCGAAATCCACGCCCTGCCACGGATTCAGCAGCGTTACATTCACCAAAGACCCGTTGTCCGAAAGTTGACGTACCGTCCAAGGATATTCCACCGGCGGATTCGGACAAGTCTGCTCGGGATAAAAAATAGTCAAGCCATATAATGTGCCACTTTCTCCCAAGGATATAAAGGGTGTACCGTCCGGCTTTCCCCTGCCGCCGGTGGCCAGCAGCAGGCTTCCCTTGTTTTCGCCGGTGTTACCCCGATTCGGTGCGCGAAATACACCCTGCAATGTAACATCGTCCGGCACATGCAGAGATCCGCGCACCAGATATTCACCCCGTGGCAGCAGTACCACGTTTCCGCCCTGTTTTCCTGCGGCATCCAAGGCTTTTTGTATAGCATTGGTGTCGTCAGTTTTGCCGTTGCCCCGTGCACCGAATTTGCGGACATTAAGATACGGTTCACCGAATCCGCCGGCTTTCGAGGCTGGTTCCGGTGGTGCCGCCATGGCCAAGCCCCCCATGATCGGTGCCGCCAAACCAGCGAGCGCCGCTCCACCTAGAAAGCGCCGCCGATCAAAGTTCCGTCCTGATTTCTCGGCGGAAAGTTTCGGCCAATATGCCTGTTCATTGGAATCCAATTGATTTTCGGACATAACAGAGTCTCCATTCCATTGCAACGGTTTCGAGGGGCAACGCACCCCTATTCAGGCAAAATGTGCCAGACCATCAGCGTCCCCGGTGCGATTTCTAGTGGTACGCGCAACGCATTACCTTCGCCAACGCCGGCTATGGGCTTACCGGTGGCGGCGTTAATAATGCGGTACCGCCCAGGCGGTAGTCCCAACGCCTTTACATGGATTGTGATGCCCCCTTTATACGGCGGTGCCAAGCGCCACGGACTTAGCGTCATCCATGCTGAACGATCCGGCAAATCTACCGTAGGCACTACTTCCAGGCCCGCTGTGGCCGGGGCAAAAGTCGCATACTCCGGCGCATAGTCGGTTAACTGTGTTGCATGTTTCAGCACTCGCCCGCCATGGGCCGCATATTGTTTTATGGCAGCGTCATGCCGTCCGGTGATCGGGAATATGGCCCGGAATTTTTGCAGTTGAACTCTTCCCGCCTTAACTTCCCGATCGGTAACAACCGTAAACGCCAAGTGCAGCTTCCGCCAGATTTTACCCAGCCGGTCGGCCATACCGCCCAGGGATGTCGGGTGGGTAAAAACCTTATGATAAGAAAGATAAATCGCCACTGGTTGCTGGGGATAATGGCCGTGAATGCGATTTAGCGCTGGGATCCAATGCACATAGGGCCCGTAGCCAATCTTAAACACCTTGCCGCCATCATAGAGAAAGAAGTCCATCCCCGCGTTGTACGGCATTTCAAAGCCATAATGGCCCAAAAACTGCGCGATCTCGGCATGTAGTCCGCTGGGTTCCGGCGTCCATTCTTCAAAAAGGGGAACTTTGTAGGCCTTGGCTAAACTGCTGAATAACACCATCAAACCAGTGTGGTCGGCGCAGTCTTCACAGACCGTGACGTGATATCGGCTCGCCAATTGAAAAAATGAATCGGGCACGTTAAAAGCGAGGCCGGCTCCGGAATAGCCGCCACCCCAGTAATAGTACAGCGGTGCCGTGGTGTCACGGCGAACCAGTTGGGTCAAATGTTTGTAGGTTTCAATGACACTCCAATTGCGAAAGTGCTGGTAAATGGAAAACAACCGATGTCCCGGGCGCGCCGCCGGAACCGCATTCCAAGCGGTAAAACGTGTGTGGTAATGCTGATTGAGTGCGGCCAGAGAATGGTGGTAACGCGCCGGCAACCACTGGTGAAATTTGGCTATATCCTGCGGTGCGTAACCATTGACACCTTGGCCGCCCGGGGCCGGCCCCCACATATAATCCAGCCAGCCAAAATTCAGAAAGGCTCCGCCGAAACCAGGTTTATTTTTAATATGAGCTATAGTCGCGGTAACATACTTGAAATAAGACTGGCGGTTAAAATGGCTCCACCAAGTGGGCACTTTTGATTTGGCCCCGGACGATCCCACATCATATTGCGTAATCCAAGTGGGCGGATTATTTGCCCATACGGCGTACCAGAAAATGGGGATAATTTGTACATGGGCTTTGGCCGCGTTGGCCAAGGTTTGATCCAGTAGGGTAAAATTAAATTTTCCGCGCTGCGGTTCCACTTCCCCCCATTCCATATTGATTTCGGCATGGCGAATACCATCGGCCGCAATTTTCGCAAAGGTACGCTCCGGCCAAGCTTGTGCCAGTTTAGTAGCAGCACGGGTCCAATTGAGTTGCACCGCCCAGACTGGGGTTTTCATCGCGGCCTGCCGGAAGTCTTTTGTGGTGGTCTGTGGGGTTGCGCCGCCCGCTCCCGTCAGCGTCATCAGAGCAAAAATCGGCGCTACCAACCACATGCTGTGATGTTTTACGATGGAAATAAACCGCTGAGTGTTTTTCCCCCGGCCAAGCCGTATGCCGAGTGCGAGTTGACCGTCCGCCGGAGCGGTTGTGTACAGATTATCACATTCTATCATCCGCCGTCGCCTACTTGTCCGTTCACCCGGAAACGTGCCGACCTCGGCAGGAAATCGCAGCTTTTCAAAGCACGGATATGGGTTTTCATGGTTTTTACGCCTCATAAACTCCCGATTCCAGATTATTTCTTTCATTTTTCACGATTTTTAGCCTGGGAAAAATTACCAAAAATCATCCCCTACTGTTCATCGCTTACGTTATATCCGAACAAACGCTTACCATCCGAAAAAGATCCCCGCCATGTACATGTGAGTCTGTATGTTCGACATTGGCAC
>JAKATV010000376.1 GCA_021818565.1 Planctomycetota bacterium | reverse complement strand
ACATGGCCGTGCAGGGACTCGGCACATAGCCGCCGGCTTTGCCGGCGGTGGAACGTACCGTAAAAGTACCCCGCTGCGCCGGAACCAAACGGCGTGATTTGCTCCCGATTTAGCGTTATTACGGCCACACCCGGAATAATTGCCACGCCCTCGCGGTTTTGATATAGCCCCAAGGGTGGGAATCCCTTGTGGTGCAGGTTTCCAGTCTGTCCGATCATCACTTCGTGAACGGTTACCGGAAAGCTTTGCATTCCTGGGCTACCGGTTCGATCAGGGCCGGCGCTGGCCGAGGAACAAAAGCAAGAAGAAACTGCGGGACGCAATCCGATTGAAAACCAAACGCACTGTCGGCGTGAGTTTGTCAACAATCATCCAGCGTGTCAATCCCATGCGGCGTGGCTGGTACGGCTATTTCAAACACGCCGATCACCGGGCCAGGCGTGAGGTGGACCCATGGATACGAATGCGGCTGCGGAGCATCCTGCGGAAACGGCAGAAACGCCGGGGTCGGGGCCGCGGCAGAGATCATCAGCGCTGGCCGAACGCATTGTTTGCCCAAGCCGGGCTCTTCGCACTGGAAGTGGCCCACTGCTTGGCATGTCAATCCGTGAAGACGGCCCATTGACTGGAAAGCCGGATGCGGGAAATCTGCTCGTCCGGCTTGGCGGCAGGGGAGGCCGGAATCAACCGGCCTTCCCTACCCCGATCCAGAATGCTTTTTCATCCAGCCCCCGCGGATACTATGGTTCAATCGGCAATACCATTTCTGTGTAGGTGACACGAAAGCCATAGTGCGCAAATAAAGCCCGTGCTGGAATGTTATTTTCCGCCGCCATCAGACGCAGTTGATTAACGCCTTTGGTCTTAGCCCATTGCCGGGTATAGTCGATTAGCGCGTGGCCAACGCCCTGTCGCCGCGCCTCCGGTCGTACCGCCAGATCATGGATAAACGCATACTGCGTAAATTGATAGATTGGAATTTCCTCGATGACACTGGCCGCTAATCCGCCAATGATTTCATTGGTCAGAACCGGAACGACATTAGCTGCTTGCGGCACCGTACGCCGCGCGGTGATGAATAGCCACTCCGACTTCTCGCGATAATTAGTAATCCACCTGGTATAACGCATCTGAATATCAGGTCTTAGCGCCCACCGCAGGGGCCAGTATTGCTCATGTTGCCGTTCTACCAGCAGAAACAACTCCACCAGCGATTCAATATCTGCCGACTGTACCGGTGCAATGTTTATAGTTAGCTCATGCCGTCCCATAGTCTGCCGTCCATATACATGTTGAATTCATTACCATATCGCCACGCATTTTCGCAAGACCGTAGCACAATACTACATTTTAGCTACAGGCCCCGGCCCTCGCGTTGGCCGGGGAAAATATCACTCCCGGTTTCCCAGTATCCCCTCTAACGCTCTTTGCCTATACCCGCGATAAAAAATCAAAAAAGAGCAACTGTTCACGGGACAAAGTGGCGAAATCAAGAAGAAAACGCCATTTTTTACCCGTGAACAGCTATTTGGAATCATTGTTATAATTCCTGTATGTGCGGACGATATAATATTTCCAAACTCCAGCCATTCATCGCCATGCACCGATGGATTGAGGGATCCATGGATTGGCAGCCGCAGTACAACGCTGCTCCGTCCCAGATGCTGCCGGTTGTTACCGCATCCAGAAAAATTGAATTATTCAAGTGGGGCTTAATTCCTGGATGGGCCGATGATCCGGCTGTGGGTAATCGTATGATCAACGCCCGCGCCGAAACGCTTACGGTCAAGGCGGCGTTCAAAAAACTTCTGGCGACGCGGCGGTGTATCATCCCCGCCAATGGCTTTTATGAATGGAAAAAAGAAGGTACGCATCGTATGCCCTATTATATTGCCCAGGCTGACGGAACCCCCATGGCCTTCGCCGGTCTATGGGATACCTGGCAGGGCCGTGCGGGCGTGATTCACTCTTTCACAATTATTACCACGACGTCCAATGCTCAGATGGCAAGAATTCATAACCGTATGCCGGCCATTCTTCCACCGGAGCATTACACGCAATGGCTTTCCCGCCCCATGGCCCTTGAGCCCTACCCGGCCGACACTCTGACCGCCCGCATAATAACCATGAAGGTCAATAATCCACGCCACAATTCACCAGATATTTTGGATCCATAACGGTTCTCGCCGCGCCATTTTATCTGTGCTGTTTACCTGCCGTTCCGTTCCGGTATAATACCTAACAAATACCTAACTTAAAGGTACGCCATGGTGAATGTATTATTTGTGGATATGAACGCCTACTTTGCCTCTGTGGAACAGCAGATGCGCCCGGAATTAAGACATAAACCCGTGGGCATTGTGGCGACGCGGACCGACCATACCTGCTTCATCGCCGCCAGCTATGAAGCCAGGGCGTTGGGTATTAAAACCGGAACTGCCGTCTGGGAAGCCAAACGCCTGTGTCGACAAATTCAGATTGTGGAAGCCAGGCCTCTTGTGTACGTGCGGATGCATCACCAGATTATCGCGGCGGTGGAAGCCTGTCTGCACGTTGACGCGGTGCTCTCCATTGATGAAATGGCCTGCCGCCTGCTGGGTACCCAATGTGTGGAAGAAAATGCGGTGGCCATCGCGCATCGGATTAAGAATAAAATCAAAACCGATGTCGGTGAATTTCTG
>JAKATV010000313.1 GCA_021818565.1 Planctomycetota bacterium | reverse complement strand
TTGCCTGCTGTTATCGGCTGATAATCGTTTTGCGCAGGAAGGCAACATTCCCATCAACCGTTTTCCCGATACGCAGGCCGAGATGAACCGTTATGACGTATTGCTGCTGGGCGATGTAAATCCGGATTATTTTTCCGCCGCACAGGAAAAAATTATACTCCGATTTGTCGGGCGCTATGGCGGCGGCATGGGCATGATCGCCGGGCCGGATTACGCCCCGGACGCCTATCGCCATACCGCACTTGCGCCGCTGCTGCCGATAATCGCCGGCAATCCGAATAACCCCATGCTCGCGCCGCCCCCCAATGAACCCTTTGAACTGCACCTCACCGCCCTTGGCCGGCAGAGTATGCTGTTTCACTTTTTCAGCAGTATGCGGAAGAATCTTCAGCAGGTGGCGGATTTGCCGCCGCTGTATTGGTTTGAGCCGGTGGCGGGCTTGCAGCCCAGCGCCACCGTCTTGGCGGACCTCCCGAGTCACCGCATAGATGGTCGCCCGGCACCTTTGCTGGTTTTCGGGCGCTATGGGGCCGGTCGCACGATGTTTTCCGCCATTGCCGATACCTGGCGCTGGCGCTATTACCATGGAGCGCCGCTGTATAAAAGTTACTGGCTGGAAATGATGCGTGAATTAGCGCGCCAGCGCGTGTTCGGCGGCGCGCACGCCCTGGTTTTGCGCACCGAAGCCCGGCGCGTGCAGGTGGGACAAAGCAATCGTATTTTTCTTTCCGTGCGTGATCCGGAATTAACCAGCCAAATGCCCGCCTCCGTCCCCATCGTGATGACGTCCCCCAATGGCAGGCAGACTATCAGGCTTTCCGCGGTAAGTGCGGGCCATCGGCAATATGAGGGTGAAGTGACGCCCTGGGTTGTTGGGCGCTACACCTTGGCCGCCAAACCGGGCGTTCTACCGGGAGCCGTTAAGCCGGTAGAGATGGATGTCGCCGCCTCCATGCGGGAATTTGCCACCCTTACCGCCGATCCTGCCGCTTTGGCGCGACTGGTAGCCGGGACCGGTGGGGCGGTGATCGCGCCGAGCAATCAAAGTGCTTTGGCTCAATTCATTCCGGATCGCAGCGTAGAGGCGGTCATCCGGCAATCGCGGCAAATCTGGAATAAACCTTGGGCGTTGGCGCTGCTTATCGGGTTGTTGACGGTAGAATGGATATTAAGGAAGCGTGCGGGGTTGATCTAAGTTAATCGCAACGCCCGCCTGCTTGGCCTCACGGAGAATCCTGAACTATGGAAAATCCCGCCACAGCCCCGGCTCTCTTGCAGCGCATCGGTCAACTGCGCAAAACGCTGCGTAGCGCCCTGGTGCTCCATGGCGTGGCGCTGGTGCTTTCGGCGTTGCTGTGGGCCGCGCTGGTTCTGGCCTTGGGTGATTACTATTTCCACTTCCCTGGCATCCTGCGGCTTATTGTGCTTATTGCGGTGCTGGGGAGCACGGCCGTGCTGCTTTGGCGGGATGTCATTGCCCGCTTATTACGGCCCATTCCTGATCAGTTTCTCGCCGGGGTATTGCAAAAAGCCGCGGCCCTGCAGCATGAGCAATTACAATCCGCTGTAGAATTCATGGAGAACCGTACCGATCGCCTGAACGTGCTGGCGGCCAAAGCCATTCTTGAGGCGGATCAAACCGCGCACAGTGTGCAGGTGAAAACCGCATTATCCTGGCGACCGGTGGTAAAGTTGTGGGCCAGTGTGGCTCTGGCGGTGAGCGTGGCGGCCTGTATCATCGCATTAAATCCGGGCAATGCCGCACTTTCCATGTTGCGCTGGACCGGGCCGTTTGCCCACCATCCATGGCCGTTACACCAGCGGGTGGAATTGGTCTGGAATTCCGCCGATCATCAGCCGCCGACCATTTGGCCGCAGGGACAGGCACTGGCGGTGCGGGCGGTGGTAAAAAAAGGGTTCAGTCCAAATTTGCGGGTGTGGTTGCAGGTGCGATCAGACCACACGTCCGCTGCGTCGCAACTGATGACCTGGCAGGGTGCCACGCATGGACATTTATATGAAAAAGTTCTTCTGCCGCAGGGGAAAACGCTGCAGGTTCGTCCCGTCGCCGGTGATGATCACCGTGAGCCGTGGTTGACCATTCATTTAATGCCCCGTCCCCGTATTATCGCCATGACCGCCCGAATCGCCCCGCCCCATTACGCCAAAAAGGCTCCGACCTTTGAGGTCAATGTGCTTAATCATCAAGTGCGGGTAATTCGTGGCTCCATGATCACCTTGACCATCACCGCCGATCAGCGATTGCAATCCGGGTCACGTACCGCAGCTTTTGCGTTGGTTAATGCCGTGGGAAAAACACCCATTGCTCTGGCGGCGCATGTGATCCGTCGTAGCGCCGATACCTTGACCCTCGGCTGGCTGGCGGAAAAATCCGTCTCCGGCCGCCTGCGGATCGTCAGCCATTCCGGCTTGGCCAATCGCCGGGGCGGAGCGATCCAATTAACCGTTATTCCCGATGCCCTGCCCACCGTGGTTATTGCGCATCCTCAGCATTCTGTGGAGCTTACCGCCGACGGCTCATTTCACCTGACCATTCAAGGCAGCGATGATCTGGGGCTGACGCATCTGTTTTTAAGTGGAACAACCAGCGATATTAAGGGCCGCACCAAGCCGGCGTTCAGTACGCCGCTGGCGTGGCAAACCCTGGTTTATGATGCACAA
>JAKATV010000389.1 GCA_021818565.1 Planctomycetota bacterium | reverse complement strand
TTTTACAAAATGAAACAAATGCGTGTGGCTGCGGGCAAATTTGAGTTTGCACTGCACGCCGAATGTGTAATACCAGAGCACCCAACTGCGGCATGTCAGGCCGAGTTCGCGCTGAAAAAGGATTTTTAATTCTGCCGCGAAATCATCGCCGATTGCCAGCCAGAAGGTTCCGTCGGGCTTCAGTGCCCGCACCACGCCAGCCCCCCATTGCCGCGTCCACGCCAGATAATCCTCGGCAGCGCGTTTGTCCTCATAAACATCGTACTTGTAACCGATGTTAAACGGCGGATCAGCGAATACCAGATCAACACTTGCTTCCGGCACTTCCGCCAAAGCTTCAATACAGTCGCGCTGATAAATCTGATTTAATTCCATCTTAACATCCTTATTCTAATTTTTCTGCGATCCCACCTTGAACCGCAAGATAATATCCGAACAAACCGCTAACCATACTATATATAGTACAGCAGGCCTCCGCCCATTGTCCAATAAGGGCGGATGCATTGTCGCAGAAACGGGGTTATTGTCACGATAATTATTTACTGACAGGTTATCCACAATTCATCTGGGAGGCTTGCCGCACAGGGTCAGTTACCAGCCCGGGCTAATCAGGCGCAGCACCACCAACCCCGGAGTGACACTTCAGGTCATTAAGAATACCCGGATAGCACCAAGGGTATGAATTCCATTAATCGCCGCGATTATTTTGCGGGAATCACGATTCGTTCGCCAGCGCGAAGCTTATTGGGACTTGATCCGATGACGCCCCGGTTGGCATCGTAAATTTTCTTCCACATGGCGGGGTTATGGTAGAACTTCCGGGCGATTCCGGATAAATCTTCCCCGGCACGCACCACATATGTCCGTCCGCCGCGTGTGGAAGATGCATAAACACGGCGGCGCGATGCGCGATATCTTGCCACTGAGCCGACGCTGCCATGATGCGGAAGACGAATTTTTTGTCCAATTCGCATACGACGCGGATCTAGACCCGGGTTGGCCCGTTCCAGCGCGTGAATCATGCGTTCATTGCCGTAAATACGACGAGAAATGGAAGCCAGCGTATCACCCTTGCGAACCACATAGATGCCGCTGTGCGGGGCCGAAAGCGTCAGCGTCCGGCTGCGGTGGCGGCGGGCGTGCGAAGAGATTCCCGAAGATGATCCGGTACTGCCGGAAGTTACAGGCGGAATATAGAGCGTGGCATTTGTGTTGGTATTTCCGGCGGTGGTGCCAGAGCCAGTGTTGCTAAGGCTGGTGTTGGATGCGATATTTGTGTTGCCGCCACTAGCGTTCGAATTGCCCGTACCCGCGCCTGGCGTATTAAGCGACAAAGTCGCATTGGAATTATCCGCCGTTGCACCGATCGGCCCGTTGGATTCAGCCGCCGGTGAAGTCGTGGCGGTTTGATCAAGTGCGGGTGCAGGCATGGAGGTTGCAGCCTGATCAGTCATGGCCGGCATCGTGGCGGGCATGGATGTAGCGGTAGTCGCCGGCAGGGAAATGAGCCCTGGCTGAGTTTGACTGGTCTGGGTGAGCACCGGCGGCACCGGGCTGGAGCCGGGCAGATTCGGCGACTCCACCAGTGCGGGCTGCGCACTGGGAAGAGCATTATTTTCCGCCGTTTTGTTGGACGAATTATGGAATGCAAAGTAAATGATAACCAGTACGACAATGATCAGTACCGCGACCAGAGCGACCTTAGCGTCGGTGCGCATGGAAATACTCCCGCAGAGTGGTTGCGCTTGGCTGGAAAAACTGGAAACCCGTCATATTAGCGCCAGCGGCAACCATTTCCTGACCGGTCCAGGCTGATTTGCACGTCGCTCCATGCGACAATACAGTTTCAGCGCCCTATAGATTACTACAGAGCAATCAATTCAACAAGGACATGCGCTTCACAACACACCTTGATCCAGTATCGCCATTATGGCAAGGAGCTCTCTGAGGCAGGGTTCACCTCGGCTTGATGATGATGATGCCCGCACGACGCATGATCGGCGGCTGTGCCCGGCATGGGAACATGGTCTCCCATAGCTGTGACATCATGAATGGATTTAAAAAACGCCACCGCCGCCACACCAAAAAGCATCACCACCGCCAAGAAAAATCCGACGCCCAAATGGGCCAGATTATGCACTTTGATGCCGGTATTAATCTGAAGATCACCAATCACCGGGAATATTAAGCCTATTAATCCTACCAGCGCAAATCCAAAGCCGCCCCAGGTCAAGACCCGTCCGGACATGAGTCGGGCAATCATGACGCGGGCATTTTCGCTGAATTTCCTTTTGGCCATCCATTGACCAAATAGCCCCCCCACCAGCACCTGCATAACCATTGTTCCCAAGCCAAAGCACATCCCCGGAACAAATCCAACCCATACATTGGGCATGTGCGGAGCCAAAGCGGTATACACCAGAATGGCAAACGCGCCGGTGCCCCAGCCGGCGATAAATCCGTGTACCAGCGGCATCCACCAGGGTGCCGACTGGGGATCGGCACCCCCTTCTGAATGCAGCATATTGTGCGTATGCAGCAGATGCCAGATTTTTCCGCGGCGCAGAATATAAATTCCCGAACCTGCCATGACCGTTCCAACGATAATATAAACCGAATAGTTGAACCAGTCCGCTCCCATTAACGCCATAACGGGCTTGACAAACAAATAGGCCAGTTCCGATGC
>JAKATV010000370.1 GCA_021818565.1 Planctomycetota bacterium | reverse complement strand
CCGGGGCTTACAAACAGCCCGGCAAATAGCGCCCGCGCCGGTCGGGGTATTTTAAGCTCTAACGTACATGTATCCATCTGCGTGACCATTCTAATGCGGCGCAGGCGATTCGTCATGGTATTTAGGTGTGATCAGCTATTCGGTGCCAGAGTTCTTTCCTTTCGTCCCGGTGGCACGTTACATGCCCTGCGGTTCAGCAGGTCAGGCGGCTGCTTTGCCAGCCCTGCTTTACGGGCATAATTTTGAATGGGGGCGTCGGGGTGGCTACAATATGTCTATGAACTGGAACATGCTTTTATGGTTTGGCGTAATTCTCGTGGCGTTCCTGCTGCTCAAACGCATCGGGTTAATTTCATTGCAAAAAGCGCGCGCGCATTTGAATAGTGGGGCGACGCTAGTGGACGTGCGCAGTACAGCCGAATTTAAAGCACAGCGGCTGCCGGGTGCGGTGAATGTTCCGCTCAATGATCTCAATGCCGGTGTCCGGCGTCATTTCCCGGATAAAAACAAGGTTCTGCTGCTGCACTGCCACAGCGGCACGCGCAGCGCCATGGCCTGCCGGGCACTTAAGCAAATGGGTTATACCAAAGTGTTTAATGTGGGATCGCTCGCGCGGGCGCAGCGAATTGTGAATCAATAATTTTAACAATTATCGCAACCATTCCGGGGCCGACAATCGCGAAAAATCGTCGCTTTTCCGCTATTTGCGCCACTATTGCCCATGAATCGTTTTGAATAACACATCACGAAGGTGTCGCCGCAATGGCCGTTGTTCATTGCACGGCCAAATTTCCGGCCAAATTTCTCGCGCTGGCCAAGTTGTCATAATCCCCCTACACTTATTGATGGCCTGATTGCCGGCTCGTTGGATAAGTTGCCGACGGCTTTTGATCAGGTTTTGAAATTTGTGGATTGTGGAGATTTTATTGTGAGCGATCAACCGGAAATAAGTCGATCCAAGCGTGTTAAATTTGACATCATTGAGCCGGTAGGCAAGCGAGTGGTCATCCGCAAGGATGAAAACCGGCGCGAAACCAAGAGCGGCATCGTCCTGCCGGGGAATCATGAAATTCCGACCCTGACCGGACGGGTCATTGCCATTTCCAAGCAGATTGAAAACGACAGTGATTTTCCAATTCGCCAATATGACAAGGTGCTTTTTGATCCGCGCGAGGCAATTCCCGTGGAATTTGAGCCGGACAATAAACTTTTTGTGGTGCCCTTGGACAAAGTTCTGGCCATTTTCAGAAAATCACCGGTTCCGCCCACGGCAGAGCCGGGGCAGGCCGATTCCCCTGACGATGTTTGACGGCTTTGCAGGCGCGGCGCTTTTAGCGAATATGACGTTCTTAATAAGGAGTTTCGCCTATGGCGGCGGACAAAAACGTGCGGGTTTTTAAAGATGCTCCGGCCTTGGCCCAAGCGGCGGCGGAAATGGTTATGCAATGCGCTGCGGCCGCGATCGCCGCCCGCGGGAGATTTATGATTGCCCTGTCGGGTGGTTCAACCCCCGAGGCGGCTTACGAAATTATCATGCGTGATTTCGCAACCAAGGGAAATTGGGCCAAGTGGTTTATCTTTATGGGAGATGAACGTGCCGTTCCAGTGGATGATTCACGCAGCAATCTTGGAATGGCCAAGCGAACGTTACTGCATGGATTACCCATTGCGCCCGAACAGATTTTTGCCGTTCACACCGAACTGCCGCCACCCGCCGCCGCTGCGGATTATGAAAAACGGATCAAAGACTTTTTCGGCTATGCCGAGCCGCGCTTTGATTTAATTCTTCTGGGCCTGGGTGATGACGGCCACACCGCGTCCCTGTTTCCCGGGCTTTCCGCCCGACATGAATCATCCAAGCTCGTCACCTTCAGCCCGCCTGGAACGCTGCCGCCCCCGGTGGATCGCATCACCTTTACCTTCCCGTTGATTAATCTGGCGCGTAAGGCGGTTTTTCTGATGGCCGGTGAGAAGAAAAAAAAGGTTGTGCGGCAATTGCTTTCTAAAGATGTGAATCCGGAATTGATTCCCGCCGCCAACGTGCATCCCATTGATGGCGAGCTTATATACATGATGGATCAGGCGGCACATGGGTAAAGCGTGCCGCATGCGCAAAGGTCCGCAGCTTTGAAGAATTGCCAAAAATAGCAGCAAAAAGGAACGAAAAGTGAATATCAGTCAATGGGCGGGAAAATCAGCCCCGCCTGAAATTTTGGTCAACGTGCCAAAACTTATTACCGCTTACTACCAACAAACGCCCGATCCGGCGATTGCCGCACAGCGCGTAAGCTTTGGCACATCCGGCCATCGGGGATGCGCTTTTGATACGGCCTTTAATCAATGGCATATTCTCGCTATTACGCAGGCGGTATGCCTGTATCGGAAACTGCACGGCATTGATGGTCCGCTTTTTCTGGGCATGGATAGCCATGCGCTTTCCGCACCGGCGCACGCGACCGCTCTGGAGGTGCTGGCCGCCAATTCCGTTGATGTCATGATCGCATCGGGCACGGATTATACGCCCACGCCGGCGGTTTCCCATGCCATTATCACCTACAATCGCAAGCGTAAAACCGGCCTGGCTGACGGCATGATCATTACACCTTCTCATAATCCACCGCATGATGGGGGAATTAAATACAATCCGCCCACCGGCGGCCCGGCTGACACCACCGCCACCTCCTGGATT
>JAKATV010000494.1 GCA_021818565.1 Planctomycetota bacterium | reverse complement strand
GTTAACCGGCGTGGATTATCGGCTCAATAAGTATCTGCTGATCGGCGGTATGTTCAATTGGTTGTACTCCGGCACGACTTTGGATTCTGTCGGTTCCCGCCAAAGCACAGAAAGTTATTCGCCCGGTATCTTTGTTGGATATAGTCAAAAAAATATTTTCGTCGACGCCTTGGTATCGTACACGTATAACGATTATAAAATTGACCGCAATGTCAATATTCCAAACTCTGCCGCCACCGTTACAGGTAAACCCACCGGCAATCAATACGACGCCGCCACGCTGGGCGGATACCTCTTCCCGATAACGTCTCAATTGAAAATCGGACCCGCCGGTGGCATAGGTTATACTCACGCCGACATCGCGGGCTTTAGTGAAAGCGGAAGTCCAATTGCCTTGACGGTGGGGCAACAGCATGTTGATTCGCTGCGCAGTCTCATCGGTTTTCAGGGCCAGTATACTGTGTTGTCAACGCGCTATTTTGAGGACAACACCGCCATGACCCGTCCAACTCTCAGTGTAAGCCTCAATGCTTATTGGCAACATGAATTTTTGAATTCGGGCCGGGATATAACTTCCAGCATCAATGGTTTGGGCGGCGGGTCATTTGTGTATCAGACCGGTTCACCATCACGCGATTCAGCCTTAATGGGTTTAGGGGTTAATGGCAGCCTTTGCCATGGCATAACCGTTTTCGCGAATTATGAATTACAGATGGGCGATAAAAAGCAATTTGCCCAAACCATGATGGTTGGTGCGGCGGTGAGTTTCTAGAGTTCTTCGCATCGGCGGCATTCTGCGGCTATAATCCCGTCTTGACGTGCAAAGGATGCACGGATGATGGAATTGAGGTACGCCAGATGAATCCAATCGCGAAGCAGGACCCCGAACTTTGGCAGGCCATTGGTGATGAACAGGCCCGGCAGGAATCCACGCTGGAGCTTATTGCCAGTGAAAATCACGTTTCCCCGGCCGTCATGGCCGCCGCGGCTACGCCCTTGACTAATAAATATGCCGAAGGCTATCCCGGTAAACGGTACTACGGCGGCTGCCAATTTGTGGACGTTGTTGAGAATCTTGCACGTGATCGTGCCCGGCAACTGTTTGGTTGCGATCACGCCAATGTTCAACCGCATTCCGGATCTCAGGCCAATCAGGCGGTATTCCTGGCGGCGCTGAATCCCGGTGATACGATTCTAGGTTTGCATTTAGATCATGGCGGCCACCTTACGCATGGCAAGTCGGTGAATCTTTCCGGCAAATGGTTCAAAGCGGTGCATTACACGCTGGACCCTAAAACCGAACGCATCGATCTGGCTCAAGTACGCAAGCTGGCGCAGGAACATAAGCCAAAATTAATTATTACCGGTGCCAGCGCCTATCCCCGCGCCTGGGATTTTGCGGCCTTTGCGGAAATTGCCCATGAAGTCGGTGCGCTGCAGATGGCGGATATGGCGCACTTTGCCGGGCTTGTCGCCACCGGTCTGCATCCGTCCCCCGTGCCGCATGCGGATTTTGTCACCACCACCACCCATAAAACGCTGCGCGGCCCGCGATCCGGTATGACCCTGTGCAAAGCGGACTGGGCCAAAAAAATTGACTCGGCCGTATTCCCCGGCTTGCAGGGCGGACCTCTGATGCACATTATCGCGGCTAAAGCAGTCGCCTTTGGTGAGGCGCTTAGACCGGAATTCACAATCTATTGTCAGCAGATCATCAAGAACGCGCAAATGCTGGCCGAGGAATTAACCCGGCGTGGATATCGCCTGGTCTCCGGCGGTACCGACAACCACCTCATGCTCATTGATCTGCGCACCAAAGATGCCAATCTTACCGGTGCTGCCGTTGAACAATGGTTGCAGGCGGCGGGCATTATTGTCAATAAGAACATGGTTCCATTTGATACCCGCAAAGCCATGGAAACGTCGGGTATTCGCGTGGGCACACCCGCGTTAACCACCCGCGGCCTCAAGGAATCGGAGATGAAAAAAGTCGCCGAATGGTTTGATCGTGCCGCATCCAGCGCGGGTGATGAAAAAACTCTGGGCCGCATTCGCGGTGAAATTTCCGAATTCACCCGGCAATATCCGCTGCCGCACCTTGAGTGCAATGTGGCCGCAGCGCAACACACGCGGGAACCAGCCGATGTTGCCGCGCGATAGTACCGACTGGGGCTTTTGTGAACGGCGAAATCCTGATTCTTCAGCACGCGGCTAGTGAACACGCGGGAAATATCGCCGCCGCTTTGCAGCGCGCGAACCGGCCCTACCTGACCGTGGAGGTATTTGCCGGTCAAAGTGTTCCCGTTGACCTGGGCAAATTTGTCGGCCTGATTGTCATGGGTGGCCCCATGAGTGTCTATGAGCACGCCAAGTACGGCTTTATCCCGGATGAACTGCAACTGATCACACGAGCGCTGGACCATGGCAAGCCGATCCTTGGCGTGTGCCTGGGCAGCCAGTTATTGGCGGCGGCACTGGGGGCCAAGGTATTTGCCGGACCGCGCAAAGAAATTGGCTGGCACAATGTTTCTAAATTGCCCAGTGCCGGTGGAGATGTCTTATTTGATGCTTTGCCGGATAACTTTATGGCGATGCACTGGCACGGCGATATTTTTGATCTGCCCGGCGGAGCTGTCCCGCTGCTGCGGTCTGATTTAACGGCTCTCCAGGCATTTCGGTACGGAAAAAACGCTTATG
>JAKATV010000523.1 GCA_021818565.1 Planctomycetota bacterium | reverse complement strand
GCAACTGCGTCAACGGGGGCTATTTAGTTCCCTGCGAAACCGTTGATCGCCTGGTGGAGATCACCAAAACCGGTGATGAAATGATTGTCGATATTGATCAATCCCTGGTGACGAATCTCACGCGGAATACGACTCATAAACTGAAACCGCTGGGCGATGTCAAACCCATCATTGATGCCGGCGGCGTATTCCAATACGCCCGTGAGGCCGGAATGCTTAAATCGATGTAATGCCGGGGCCGTTGTGTCGCCAACGCAAGCCTTGTCCATACCGCCAACTGTAATTTGTGGGCGTGACAACAGAGCAGCTTGGTGATAACCCGATGGTTTTTTGGCGGCACGGGATCAACCACCGGGTGAATCATCCGGTGCTCGTAGCAGGCGCATCGCGTTATAAAGCACTGTGATAGCACTATGAACTTTTTTTCCAGTCAGGTATGTTGTTGCCATGAAAATATTACTCATTGGATCCGGCGGGCGTGAACATGCTCTGGCTTGGAAAATTAAATCCAGCCCGCTTTGTGATACGCTTCTGATCGCGCCTGGCAACCCCGGAATGGCTGGCTTGGGCGAATTAATTCCCCTTAAAGCCGACGCCATCGCCGAGTTGGTCGCGTTGGCGGTTACGCGTGAGGTGGATCTGGTCGTAGTAGGCCCGGAAGATCCGCTTACATTAGGGCTGGTCGATGCGTTGGCGGAGAAAAAAATCCGGGCGTTCGGCCCGCGTCGCCAAGCCGCACAGTTGGAAGGGGATAAAAGTTTTTCCAAAAAAATCATGCGCGAAGCCCTGATTCCAACCGCCGAGGGCCGCAGTTTTAATAACATGCGATCCGCGTTGTCGTATGTGGAAACACGCACGGAGCCGCTGGTGGTTAAAGCCGCCGGACTGGCCCGCGGCAAAGGGGTTATTGTCTGCCGCGATCCGGTGGAGGCCATGGATGCGGTCCGCGATATGATGGAGAAAAAAATCTTCGGGGCCGCGGGCCAAACCGTGGTCATTGAAGAGCGCCTCGATGGCCCGGAAATATCCCTGCTGGCTTTTGTGGATGGGCAAAGCGCCTACATTATGGAATCCGCCCAGGATCATAAACGCATCGGAGACAATGACACCGGCCCCAACACCGGCGGCATGGGGGCTTTCAGCCCCGCACCACTGCTCACTGATGAACTGCTGGCGCGCGTCCAGCGGGAAATTATTGTTCCCCTGCTTGATACGCTCAAACGCAATGAAATTGAATATTGCGGAATACTTTACATCGGCCTGATGTTAACTCCCGGCGGCCCGAAAACGCTGGAATTTAATTGCCGATTTGGCGACCCCGAAGCGCAACCGCTGCTGATGCGGCTGCAAACGGATATCGTGGAAGTCATGTTGGCCTGTATTGATGGAAAACTCGACGGCATTACGCTGGATTGGAAACCTCAAACCGCCGTTTGCGTGGTACTGGCCAGTGAAGGCTACGGCTGGAAGCCTGATGATCAGGTTATTCGCGGCGTGCCTATTACCGGCATTGAACAAGCCGCCGCTATGCCGGATGTGCAAATCTTCCACGCCGGCACCGCACTGAAAGATGGCCAGTTGGTGACCAGCGGCGGGCGCGTCCTGGGCGTATGCGCCTTGGGGGATGACCTTGCCGACGCGCAAAAAAAAGCCTACGCCGCCGCCGCAAAAATTCATTTCCCCGGCATGCAGCTGCGCCATGACATCGGCGGGCATTAACAGTGGCAAGAGCCTGTGTCATCGGCCCGTTTGCGTTATAATCTTCCTAGGCAATTGTTTTTGCGGAGAACTTTTATGGTTTTGCCCCAATCGATTTTGCAACAAAAGTTTTATCGATCTATCATGTTCTTGGCGATGGTATTTGTCGCGCTGTTTAGTGCCAACGCGGCCTTCGGTGCCAAAGTTCAACCGGCATTGCTCGCGAAAGTGAATCCTAATACCGGCGTATATCGCCTGCAAAGTAGTTCTCCGGCTTGGACGTTTTCCGGTTCTGTCCCGGCACCGTTGCAGGCGTTGCACCACACCACCGGCAAAGACCGCCTTGGAAAATATAAACAGGTGAGTTTTGACTGGCTTTATAAAGGTAAGCTGGTTTCCGGTGCCATTCGCACGTATGTCGCTAATCCCGTGGCGCAATTTATTGTTACCTTTCAGCAGGCCACAGCGCATTGCCACATTAAATTTCCGGATTTCACTTCGGAACCCCATGGTCTGCATATTCTCAGTTATCGCAATAATTCCTTCGCGCCGCCCCAGTTCTCGGCGGGGCAATCCGGCACGCCCTGGCTGCTTTTTGACCGTCACTACAATGCCGCCATCATTTCCCCCGCCCGGCACTTTATCATTATGACCATGCGCGGCAACGGCATAACCCATACGCTGGTGCGGCTGAACCGGCATGTGGCAACCGTACCGGCAAAATTTCAGATTCGCAGCATCATGGTTATGACGCATGGAATTAATCATGCGTACGACATTTGGGGGCCGGCGCTGACAACGCTTGGCGGAAAAATGCGGCCCGGAAATCAGGCGGCTACGGTGTTGCGGTATCTTGGGTACTGGACGGATAACGGAGCTACCTATTATTACCATTTCAATCGTAACCTGGGCTATGCCGGTACCGTGCTGGCGGAAACCCGTCATTTGCGGGCGCACAACATTCCAATTCATTATCTCGAACTCGACAGTTGGTGGTATC
>JAKATV010000251.1 GCA_021818565.1 Planctomycetota bacterium | reverse complement strand
CCAACGCGGACATCGCGGACAACAGCACAATCGCACTTTCAGAAAACCCCACAACTCCGCGCAGAAAAGCCACCGTGAATACCGTCAGGCCGCCCAGTACCAGCATATAAAGAATATTAAACACACACAAGCGGCGGAATATCTTTTCCGACATCATTCGCGCCATGCCCACCACTTCTCCGGTTTGCGCATGGTGCTCCGGAGCGGAAATATCCGGCACGCGCGTAAGGCATAACACGCTGATGGTTCCACCAATTCCGGCAAATAAGAAAGGCAGGCCGAACTGCCGCGGACCGGGATTACCCAGTAGAAAAGCGGTGGAAGCTAAAAGGGACAGAAGATTTCCCGATTGACCATACAGTTGATCCCGCAGAAAAAATTTGCCGCGCACATCCGGCGGGATCAGGCCCGTCACCCAGGGCATCCACGCCCCGCCGGATAAACCCCGCAAAGCGCTGAAAATAACAATGCAGAGAAAAACGCCGGCCAACCGCGCGGCGCTGGAGGTGAATATCACGGTGGTCAGGGCCATGATAAATATCAGAACCGTGCGTGAACCCCATCCCCAAATCATGACCCGGCGATACCCCATGCGTGGCATAAGGTGCGCTCCGGGAATGTGCAAAATTGCCAGCAGGGGCGGTATCGCGGCCAGTATGCCAAGCATTAAATCTCCCGCGCCCAGACTTTTGGCATATAAAAATAACGGCGAACCCAACACAATCGGCCAGGTAAGGGCGTTTAACAGTGCGAACCAGCCCGCCCAAGCCGTCCCCGCCGGCAATCCTACCGCGGATAGCGTGCTCAATGGGGCTAGCGGAGCGCCGGCCAGGCGCAGAAGTAAAGAATCCGGCGTCCGGTTTTTTTCCGGCATTGGCAGCCCGGCTTCAGAGGAAGCGGCGATAGATTCATCGGGTAGGTTGGTCATGATATTTTTTGCGCCGCAACATCAGTGGCCGCAACATTTCTTGTATTTTTTTCCACTGCCGCACGGGCACGGCCCATTGCGTTCTATCCGCTCGGATAGGAGCGGTTCGTTGTGATGTTCCTCGGCCTGTTCATCGGATTGTTCATTGACGATTTTGCCGCTAACTCCGGAATCTTTGTAATGGTGGGCGAGCAACGTTTTTATGACCACGGCGGCATAAAGTCCATTTCGAGTCTCATCACCGCTCGTAGCTTTCTGCACGATCCTGGTAAGATCGGAAGCAAGATAATTCAGCAGCGGAGGATGCTTCGTATCAACGCCTATCGGCAATTCTAAGCCCGTGCACATCCAGAATTTACCCATCGGATACATCCGAATGCAGTTCACCTCCCCCGCCGGCGAGTCTGCCGTAAAAGCGCTGTCCGTCAGAAGTATCCGCTGATTGTTCTGGAACAAATCCTCCACCACCACTGCATCTTCCGCCGGGTACGCCTCCACCACACCGATCAACGTGAAAATCGCCTGCGACATGGCATCCAACACCATCTGGCGTTCCGGATCAGTCTGCGGATGGGTGCGACGAAAGCGCTGAACCGCGTTTTCGCCACCGGCAAACACCCCATACATTGAGAACTCCGGAACAACCAAAGCGCCGACGCCCACGCCCGCGACAGCCTCCCTGCCGGGCGCAATACCCAGCATTTCCACGGCCTGCCAGGCCATACTTGGTTCCAGTTCCCCAAGGATTTCACCTTGCAGCGCCATGCTCACTTCGCGAAGACGCTCACACCGCTTGGACAACCCCGGTAGAACGTCGGCAAATTCCTCCACAGCGCTCACGATATTTCCTCCGCTTGCGGCATCGGCGGGCACGAACACACCAAATGGCGATCCCCATACGGATTATCAATGCGACCTACTGCCGGCCAGAATTTATGGACTTTCAAATACTCCAGCGGATAGGCCGCCTTTTCTCGGCTGTAGCCATGGCCCCACGCTTCACTGGCCAACATGCGTGCCGTATGCGGCGCATTTTTCAGCACGTTGTTTTTCCGATCCGCTCTCCCGCTTTCAATTTCCCGGATTTCATTGCGAATGGCGATCATCGCATCGCAAAAGCGATCCAGTTCCGCTTTACTTTCGCTTTCCGTGGGTTCGATCATCAAGGTCCCCGGCTCGGGCCAGGAAACGGTCGGCGCGTGAAAGCTATAATCCATGAGGCGCTTGGCGATGTCTTCAACTTTAATTCCCGCCGAGGCCTCAAACTCTCGGGCATCGACAATAAATTCATGGGCACAAAACCCGCGCGTGCCGACAAAGCGGATCGGATAATGTTCTTTTAACCGCGCCGCCATGTAATTGGCATTCAGAATCGCCAATTCCGTGGCACGGGTCAAACCCGAACCACTCATCAAACTGATATACGCCCAGGGAATAATCAGAATTAAAGCGCTGCCATACGGTGCCGCGGATACCGTTCCCAGCGATTTAGCAGTACCCATGCCGATCACCGGGTGGCCCGGCAAATAAGGAATCAGATGCTCAGATACGGCGATCGGCCCCATCCCCGGTCCGCCTCCCCCGTGCGGAATGCAGAAGGTTTTATGCAAATTCAAATGGCAGACATCCGCCCCCATATCCGCCGGGCGGCACAGACCCACCTGGGCGTTCATGTTGGCACCGTCCATGTAAATTTGGCCGCCATGGGCATGGACAATGTCGCATATTTCCCGGATATGTTCTTCAAATACCCCGTGTGTCGAGGGGTATG
>JAKATV010000151.1:2198-2709 GCA_021818565.1 Planctomycetota bacterium | reverse complement strand
CATCTGGTAATCGATCACTCTGCCTGTCGACGGCTTGTGACATTACGCTCTTCAAGTATGCAATTCTCCGTGTCAGGCCTTACTGTGACGGTGAATTGAATCAGTGTGGCTGAAATCTAAAAAAAATACGCTGGTGATTTTTGACCAGCGTGGAAACAATCCACGATCGGTCCATTTCGAGCGATTCTTGCTTCGCATTTTCATGGGGCTATAATGCTTCGATAGCTGCGGGTAACGTGGTGGGGAAAAAGTGTAAAGGGCGTATATGACGGAACGCAGTGACGCAATTGGTGGTATTAGTGCTATGTTTCCCTTGAAATTAGAGGGGTTTTCCGCTCTGGCGGAACTGGCGCTGGACTTACGCTGGAGCTGGAACCGCGCAGCGGACGGGGTGTGGCGGCAGCTTGAGCCGGAACTCTGGGCTGAAACCCGCAATCCATGGGTGGTTTTACAGACGACATCGCCGGAAAAACTTCAGAGTCTTTTGGCTGATAAAGAATTTCGTGGTCAA
>JAKATV010000151.1:0-2188 GCA_021818565.1 Planctomycetota bacterium | reverse complement strand
TGCCCTGTTGCAAACCCAGAAAAGCATGGCCGAGGCACCGGCTTGGTTTAACGAACAACATCCGGATTCTCCACTTACGTGCGTTGCCTATTTCAGTATGGAATTCATGTTAAGTGAGGCGCTGCCAATTTATTCCGGCGGCCTGGGCAACGTGGCCGGTGATCAACTTAAATCCGCCAGTGATCTGGGTGTGCCGGTGGTGGGTGTGGGCTTGCTTTATCAGCAGGGCTATTTCCGGCAACACATTGATCGGGACGGAAATCAACAGGCATTTTATCCTTATAATGATCCGGGGCAGTTGCCGATCATGCCGTTGCGGCAAGCCAACGGTCAATGGTTGCGTCTGGAAATTGCGCTGCCTGGATATTCCATGTGGGTGCGCGTTTGGCAGGTGCAGGTTGGGCGGAGAAAGCTTTATCTATTGGACAGCAATGATCCAGCCAATTCTCCCGTTCATCGCGGTATTACCAGCGAATTATATGGGGGCGGGCCGGAGTTGCGGCTTCAGCAGGAGATGCTTCTGGGAATCGGGGGCTGGAGGTTATTGGAGGCTCTGGGCCTGAATCCGGAGGTCTGCCATCTCAATGAGGGACATGCGGCCTTTGCGGTCTTGGAACGGGCTCGGAGTTTTAAGAATAAAGCGGGTTTGCCTTTCGACGCCGCTTTGGCGGTTACCCGGGCGGGCAATGTGTTTACCACGCACACGGCGGTGGCGGCGGGTTTTGACCGCTTCGCACCGGCACTGATCAGTCAGTATCTGGGGCACTACGCCACAGATAAACTCGGTATATCGCACCATGAGTTGTTTGCTTTGGGCCGACGAAATCCTGCGGATGATAACGAACCATTCAATATGGCCTATCTGGCTATGCGCGGCAGCGGGGCGGTCAATGGCGTCAGTCGCCTGCATGGGCAGGTAAGTCGGCATTTGTTTTCCCCGCTGTTTCCCCACTGGCCAGTCGATGAAGTGCCGATCAGTTATGTTACCAATGGGATACATGTGCCAAGCTGGGAATCGGCGGCTGCCGATGAGCTTTGGGCCGCAGCGTGCGGTACTGGCCGGTGGTTGGGTAATACCGATGCGCTAGCCAAACACATTGAGGCCATCCCGGACAACCGATTCTGGGAATTGCGCACCACCGGGCGAACGCTGCTTATTGAAGATGTCCGGATTCGGTTATCGCGCCAAATGGCGGCATCGGGAATTCAGAACGATCTGGTGGAAAGGGCGAAACACGTTTTAGACCCCAATGTACTGACACTGGGTTTCGCCCGGCGATTTGCCTCCTATAAACGCCCCAATCTTTTACTGCATGACCGGGAGCGGCTTATTCGTATGCTTACCTGCGCGCGCCGCCCGGTGCAACTGATTATCGCCGGCAAGGCGCATCCCGCGGATCAGGCCGGCCAACGGCTCCTTCAGGAATGGATTCGGTTTATTCACCGGCCGGAAGTTCGTCCGCACGTTGTGTTCTTAAGTGATTACGACATGCGCGTGGCCCAGCGCCTGGTACGCGGTGTGGATGTCTGGATTAACACCCCGCGCCGGCCATGGGAAGCGTCCGGAACCAGCGGTATGAAGGTGCTGGTAAACGGCGGCCTGAATCTTTCAGAATTGGATGGCTGGTGGGCGGAAGCCTATTGCCCGGAGGTGGGCTGGGCTTTGGGGGATGGCCAGGAGCATGATGACGATCCTGCCCGGGATGCCTATGAAGCGAACCAGCTTTATGATCGGTTGGAGCATGAAGTGATTCCCGAATTTTATGCCCACGATGCCAATGGCATTCCAACCGCCTGGGTGGCACGTATGCGGGCGAGCATGGCCCGTCTGACGCCGCAATTCTGCACCAACCGCACCGTGCGGGAATATACCCAACGGCATTATCTACCCGCCGCCACCAATTATCTCACGCGGGCCGTCAATAACGGTGTGGCCGGCGCGGAGATAGTCAAGTGGCGAGATCGGTTGGATGAAAAATGGGCCGCCGTAAGATTCGGTGAATCGCAAGTCAGCAACAGCGGGAGGCTGCATACCTTTGACACGCAGGTGTATCTCAACGAATTGGATCCCGCTATGGTACGAGTTGAACTTTTTGCCAACGGTCTGGATGGCGGTGCTCCCATCCGGCAGGAAATGAAATACGTGCGAAAACTTACCGGCGCGGCGGGGGGGTATGCGTATAGCGTC
>JAKATV010000260.1 GCA_021818565.1 Planctomycetota bacterium | reverse complement strand
CTGGTGCTGTTGGCGACCGCCGGGTTGGCACTGATGTTGATGCCACGGACGCGCAGAGTCGCCCGACACAGCGGCGGAGGCCGTTCAACAGGTAGCGCGGGCCAAGGCCGTCATGCGGTTGCACCACGGTTCCCGCATGATTTTTGAAATAGAGATACCAAGTGAGCCCCACCGGAGTATGCACTTATGATTCGTATCCGTCCAGCCTGCCGCCATGTGAAAACAATCCCCGGGGTATTGACCGTAATCCTATTGTTCCTGGCGATCTGGCTGCCCTTTTCCGTCGAAGTTCGATCCGCATTAGCCGATGGCAACGCTAACGTCTTAATTGCCGGGCCGGACACATGGGGTGCGGTGGATGGATTGGGTCGCGTACTGCCTGATTATCGACAAGTTGGGCCTCCCAAGCCGGGGAAGAATGTCGGCATCTTTTATTTTTTGACCAACAACCAACCAGGCCGCACAATTCTTGATAATCGCAAAGTTCTCGCCCGAAACCCAAACGCGGTCATCGGCCCGATCGGTTCTGATCATTGGTGGGCCGAGCCATTGTTTGGCTATTTCATCAGTGCGGATCCGTTTGTGCTGCGTGAAGACGCCGCCATGTTGGGGGATGCTGGAATCAACACGGTCATTTTCGATAACACGAACGGACCAACGTACTTTAAGGTACAGAAGGCGCTGTTTAAGACGTGGCTGCGGATGAAATCATCAGGTAACCCGGTACCTGATTTTGCTTGTTTTGCGGGGTACGGCGCGTGGCAGACGGATTACACGCATATTTACAAAACCGGGTTGGCTAAGAAACTCTGGTTTTATTGGGATCACAAGCCGCTGATGCTCTATAAGGCCCGGAAAAAAGCTATTCCAGCCAAACTGCGACGCTTCTTTACACTACGTTATTGTTGGGCGTGGACCGGAGGAAAAAACAAGTGGGGATGGGATAATACGTCTCCGACTAATTCTTGGGAGTACGCTTGGCATTCCAGCCCGAAAAAGCCAGAGGAAATGCCGGTGGCGGTGGGCGGGTGGGCATCGATCAGCATCGGACGAAGTTTTCATGACGGCCGGGAACCACCACCCGCTCAGCAGCACCCCGGGCTGGGACTCAATTTCGCGGAACAATGGCGGCATGCACTGAAGGTCAACCCGGCTTTCATCTTCATCACCGGCTGGAATGAATGGACGGCCACTTGTGAACCCGCCCCCGGACCAGAACGCTTCGCTGGCCGCACGATTTCAAACAACTCCCCGGTCCCTCCCGTGCTGGCCAGCGCCACTGGTCCGGATCCCTTTGCCGGCCGCGTGGTGGCCAAAGGGTATCCGACATTCATTGACGAATACGATCCGGAATACAGCCGCGATGTGGACCCTATGCGGGCTGACAAAGGCGGCCTCTTCGGCGGCTTTGGGGATAACTACTACTATCAGATGGTGTCCTATATCCGTCGTTATAAGGGTGTCAATCCATTACCGTTTGTGCATCCTGCCACCATTCATATCGATGGCTCGTTTGCCCAATGGCGACATATTGGTCCGCTGTTTGTCAATAATGTCGGGTTGGCGGTACACCGCAACTCGCCAGGCTGGGGCGATAAACACTACATTAATGAGAGTGGCCGTAACGAGATCGTCGCCAGTAAGTTCACTTATGATCTGAAAAACGTCTATTTCTGGGTGAAAACCCGCAAGCCCATCACCTCGTGGAGGGATCGGTCTTGGATGCTGTTGTTCTTGCACGTTCCACATCCCGGCATCCATGCTTGGATGGGATACAATTACGTGGTGGACCGGCGTGTTTTGAATAATCACACGTCGGTGGTAGAACAAAATGTTAATGGGAAGTACCAATGGCGTTCGGTTGGTAAGGCGAAAATCCGTGTCGAAGGCAATGAGTTGCAAATGGCGATCCCGCGTGCCGCTTTGGGTATCACCGGTGTTATGCCCAAGGAAATTCACTTCAAGTGGGCCGACAACATCCAGCAGAATGGAAGCTGGACGGATTTTTACCTCAATGGTGATTGTGGTCCGCCGTTCCGCTTTTATTATCGGGCGAAGATTCGGAAATAGCGCAATCGATGACGGAGATCCGGTTGGGCAGACTGGGAAGACTGCACCACAGGGCGGACCCTACATGAAACGTCGGTTTTGGCGGGGTTGGCCGTTGTCGGACCAGAGGCTTTCCGCGTAATGGCCATCGCAACCCGGCGATTTCTCGGACCGACTACCAAGGCGATGGAGAGCATATTGAGGCAGCTTATGTTCGGCAAATTACATTTCGCTTTTCCGTGCGATGGAGATGCTTTTTCTCGCCTGCGGCGGTGGTTCGCGGGAATAATCTCAACCAATAATATTGCCACCCGTACGCTGAATCTGTGGAATCCCAAAAGGCTCGGTGAATGGGGACCGCCTACAGCCATGGCCCCGATTATTGATGCCGCGGTCCTTTACGGTTACAACGCGGTCATGCACCTACCGACCGGCTGGGCTGCGCGTACAAGGCACGCCTACGCCATGATGCTGTCCACCAACCATCCCCGTTTCTGTGATCCATCTGCCCTAGTGCCCTGTTCCGGACATAATTACGGGTTGATTGACCTTAAACCGGCCAGATGCAAGGAGTCGGCGGTGAGAACCGGGTTCGTAAACCCCTTGAGCCGACGCGACGCCGCAGATGGCCGGTTTAAGGCCAACCCTTCGGGCGGGGGCC
>JAKATV010000402.1 GCA_021818565.1 Planctomycetota bacterium | reverse complement strand
CGGCAGAGTCTTTTCAGGATTAAAAATCGCCGACGTGATTTCCCCGGCAATCCGACAGGGGTATTTGCTGACATCAAAGCGGGTAATTGGACGAATGCCGCAGTTCCCCGCCAGCAGACTGGCCCAGAACTGTTCGAGGTCATCACCCAGGGGCGTAACCACTCCCAGGCCTGTAATAACAACTCTGCGCTTGCTCATTGTGCCGAGCAACTCCAAAAGAAACTAGGGGTCCATCATACGCCAATGGCATGAAGACGTGTCTGTAAGGACAGGCGGGAACCGGAGCGTTACTCCTGCGATTTCAACTTCGCGGCAATGGTCTTAATGTAGTCAATTGCCTGCCCGACAGTCTGAATCTTTTCCGCTTCTTCATCGGGAATGGACATTTCGAATTCATCTTCGAATTCCATAACCAGTTCCACGGTATCGAGACTGTCGGCATTCAGGTCATTGACAAAGCTGGTATCGCGAGTGATTTCCGCTTTGTCGACGCCCATCTGCTCAGCGACGATGTCGATTACTTTTTGTTCAATCTGCTGGGATTCATCCATTTCAGCCATAATTACAGGCCTCCAATAAAATTAACAGTAGGTTCCAACCTAAAAATCGCCCGGATTTCCTGCCGGGCGGATAGAGTATCGCAGACTCACAAAATTCGCAACGTCCAAACCGGATTTTTATCAGGTTCGTTTATCCGAATTAGTCCATTATAACCTATTTCCGCCAACCGTCACGTCTCCGCGATTGCGCCATCTGGTCGTTACATGCACATCCCGCCGTCCACGACCATCACTTGCCCCGTAATATAACCTGCCGCATCGCCGGCTAAAAACCCAACCATGGCCGCCACCTCTCCCGGTGAGCCAAAGCGCCGCAAAGGAATCATTTCAAGAACTTTGTCTTTAATCTGTGGTGGCAGGATATCCGTCATATCCGTCGTGGTGAACCCCGGTGCCACGCAATTCGCCGTAATCTGTTTGGACGCCAATTCCCGCGCGATTGATTTAGTCAGACCGATTAGCCCGGCTTTCGAGGCCGCATAATTAACCTGCCCGGCATTTCCCATAATTCCGGAAACCGAAGCGATATTAATAATGCGCCCGAATTTAGCCCGAATCATCGTGCGCGATGCCGCACGACAGGCCACAAACGCCGCCCGCAAATTCGTGTTGATGACATCATCAAAGTCTTTATCCTCCATACGCATAAACAGGCCGTCACGCGTTATGCCCGCGTTGTTCACCAGCACGTCCAGCCGGCCATGTTTTTCGATGGTGCTTTCAATCGAAGCGGCCAAGGCAGCGGAATCCGCAATATCCAGTACCGCTGGTTCCACACTTTGGCCCAGGTGTCCCAGTTCGTTGACCAGCGCCCGCAGTTTTTCTTCATTGCGGGCCACCGCGACGACATGGTGTCCATCTAGTGCCAGAGTTTTTACGATCGCTTCGCCAATCCCGCGCGAACCGCCGGTGACGTAGGCAACTTTTTTCTGATTTTTCAATTCCGCCATCTTTGGCTCCTGATTCTTCTTATTGCGCCGCTAAGTTTTTCGCCGGCCAAACGCCTATGTCCGGCACATCCGGCCATTCCGCCAGCCGCTTATTTCAGACTGCGGACAACTGCTTAATCGCGTCAACCGTTGACACGTTCGTGACTTCCGCCCGTCGGTCTATGCGCTTGTGAAGGCCGGTTAAAACTCTTCCCGGGCCAAGTTCCATATACGAATCCACGCCTTGTCCCTTGAGGTATTCCATGCCCTGATACCAGCGAACCGGGGCGATGATCTGCCGGACCAATAAATCTTTAATTTCTTGGACCTCCGTACCATGCGGCTGGGCCGTCACATTGCTGATCACCGGGCAGGAAGCGGGTTTGAATGGTGTGTTCTCCAACACCTGGCGCATTTCATCGGCGGCACTTTGCATAAAGGGCGAATGGAACGCACCTGCCACCGATAGCAGGACCGCCCGCAGCCCCCGCGACTGGGCTATCGTTGCCGCTTCTTGACACGCCGCCACCGCTCCGGATAGCACAATCTGGCCCGGTGCATTGAAATTGGCCGGTACGATAATGCCTTTGTCGCCCGCCAAGCGGCAAATTTCCTCGGCTGTCGGTTCGTCGGCTCCGACCAGCGCCAGCATTGTGCTTGGCGCACTGGTGGCCGCGGCCTGCATCAACTGTCCGCGCGCCCGCACGAGCTTGACCCCATCTTCAAAGCTAAATACCCCGGCAATGCATAATGCGGTGTATTCACCAAGCGATAACCCCCCAATGAAATCCGGAACTGCCGGCAACTTCTTTTCCGCACCAAGCGTTTGATAAATCGCCATACTGGTGACAAAAATTCCCACTTGCGCGTTGTCTGTCGCCTGCAGATCGGCATCCGGGCCATTAAAGCACAGATCGGAAAGTCGGAATCCCAATAGGGCGTCCGCGGCGTCATACACCGCCTTGGCCTGCGGATACTGATCATAAAAATCTTTGCCCATACCCATGGCCTGCGCGCCTTGACCGGGACAAAGTAGTGCAAATTTCATAGCCTGCTTCCAAGAGTTACGGGAAACATGTCCCGCCATAAAGTTATTTATAATTTAACCGTAGCCGACGCCCAGGTAAGGCCCGCGCCAAATGCCACCATGATAATCCAATCGCCCGCACCGCAGGCACCGGACCGCAACGCTTCATCCAGCGCTAACGGCACCGAGGCCGCC
>JAKATV010000237.1 GCA_021818565.1 Planctomycetota bacterium | reverse complement strand
CTAATATTTAGGCGTGACAGAGCACTAGTGTAGATTTCACTGCGGCCACGCCACGATTGGCAAATCGCTATAGAATAGCTGTTGTAGGATCAGGAAAGGATCGCGATTCATGCGTATTGCCATGGCCCAGCTCAACCCCACCGTCGGTGATATTGCGGGAAATACCCAGCGCATCATAAGCGCGATGAATCAGGCAATCGGGCAAGGTGCCGAATTGCTGGTGTCGCCGGAATTGTCCATCATTGGGTATCCGCCGCGGGATTTGCTTTTAAAACCCAGCGTGCTGCATCAGATGCGGAACGCTTTAAATGATATTGCCCGGCACAGCAAAGGTATTACCACCATGGTCGGCTACGCTCAGGAAAATCCCGGTGTGTCAGGCCGCACGCTGTACAATGCCCTGGCGGTGGTTCGGGATGGGGAGATCCTTCATCGGGGCGTTAAAAGCCTGTTACCAACTTATGATGTTTTTGATGAAAGCCGATATTTTGAACCCGGCCCCAAAACGGAAACGGTGATGCTCGGTTCGCTGCGCGTCGGCTTGTCGATCTGTGAAGATTTATGGAATGATGAGCAGGTGGTCGGCCGGCAGATGTATTCCTTTAATCCTGTCGAGGCACTGGCCAAGGCCGGAGCGAATATGCTGGTCAATATCAGCGCTTCGCCCTTTACGCTGGGGAAAAATGATTTTCGCCGAAAGCTTATCAGCCATCAGGCCCGTCGATGGAATATGCCCATTGTGTACGTGAATCAGGTGGGCGCGAATGATGAACTGATTTTTGACGGCTGCTCCATGGCCTTTGACGCGGCAGGAAATCTGCTGGCGCAAGGCAAAGATTTCGAGGAAGATTTGATTGTTTTTGATTTGCCGGGACCGGCGAAACTGGATTATCCGCCGCCGCGGACGGGAATTGCCTCCCTGCACGCGGCGCTAGTGCTGGGCTTGCGCGATTATGCTCGTAAATGTGGGTTCAAAACGGCGGTGCTGGGACTTTCCGGAGGTATTGATTCCGCGGTAGTCGCGGCACTGGCGGCCGAGGCTTTGGGCCAGGATAATGTGACGGCCGTTGCGTTACCCTCCCGTTATAGCTCGGACCACAGTTTAAGCGATGCCCGGAAGCTCGCCGATGCGATCGGCATACATTTTTATGAACTCCCCATCGAAGCAGCACACCAGGCAATGGAAAAAACCCTGGAGAAATTTTTCCATAACACCCCGGCCGGTCTGGCGGAAGAGAATTTACAAGCGCGTATCCGCGGCAATCTGCTGATGGCGTTGTCGAATAAATTCGGCCACCTGCTGTTAACCACCGGTAATAAAAGTGAAGTCGCCACCGGGTATTGCACACTTTACGGCGATATGTGCGGCGGCCTGGCGGTCATCAGTGATGTACCGAAAATGATGGTGTATGAACTGGCCAGAGAAATTAACCAACAGCGCCTGCGTTCGGGCCTGACGGCAGCGATTCCGGAGGGATCCATCACGAAACCACCGAGTGCGGAATTGCGCCCCAACCAGACAGATCAGGACAGTCTTCCCCCCTATCCGATACTGGACGCCATTTTGCGGCTTTACGTGGAAGAGGAAAAATCGGTCTGGGAAATTATCGCCGCCGGCTTTGATAAACCGACAGTCTTGCGCGTTGCGCGGCTGGTGGATATCAACGAATATAAACGCAAGCAGATGCCACCGGGGCTGAAGGTAACATCCCGTGCGTTTGGCTACGGTCGCCGCATGCCTATTGCGCAACGCTACGACCCCGCGGCCATGGCCCAACAGCCGAAATAAGGGTTGTATAAGCCCGGTAGAGATCTCTTCATCGAGACAAAATTGAATTCCGCTGTAACTTTCTTCCTCCACGCGCGTTTGGCTGGCTTGTAGGCGACCGTTACAGATTTACATCGGATGGTCCGATGGTCCGCGGGTGGTGCCTTCCAGTTATTAAGGGGTTTTTTATGCGTAAGTTTGTAGTAGCGTTGCTGGCGGTTTTATTGGTCGGTGCCATCGCGCCAATCATACCGCAGGCGGCTCAGGCACAGGTTGCGGCGAGCACGGATCAAACCGGAACCTTAACCGGAAAAGTGGTGGATGCCAATGGAAATCCCGTCAGCGGAGCCATGGTAAATGTCATGCTGATCCCCAATAATGGCCCACGGCAGCGCGGTCGTATGAGGCCTAATCAGGTACAGCCGGGGCAGACGGTTTGGATTAAGCGAACCATGGTGCGTGGTATCACCAAAACCGCTGATGACGGCACATTTACCATCAACAACGCCCCCGTCGGAAAATATCGCATTTTCGTATTTGACCGCGGCGTCGGCTTTGGCCGCGTTCAGAAGCCTGTTTCGGTGGCTTCGGGCGCAACCGGTGATGCCGGCACAATTACCTTGCAAAAAGGCCGTCCGGGCCGTGGTGGCCGCCGTGGCCCACCGCCGGGCCGCTAATATACGAGTTTTTAACTGCATGGGCCTGAGGGGCGTAGCGGCCTATTGCCGCCCCATTCGCTGAGCCATAGCGCCAAAGTCCCGATCTCCTTCTAAACGGCTCACACCCTCATCATGCAGGGTAACAACCCCGTCCCGCAGGCTGAACCCTGCGGGACTTTTTTTTGGGCATTACACCACTATTTGACTTTATCGCTAAATAAGAATATAAGAATATAACGAATGAGGCGGCGGTGCTGCTTGGGTTTGGAACATTCTTGACCGCAT
>JAKATV010000145.1 GCA_021818565.1 Planctomycetota bacterium | reverse complement strand
CGCGGAACCCGCCGCATGGGCCAGTGGTTCTGAATTACGGCGTTATCCGGCGGTAAATATCTGGGAAGATGGCGACGCCGCCCATCTGGAGGCGGAACTTCCCGGTGTCGTCATGGAGGATGTGGAATTGTACGTGGCCGGTAATCAGCTGCGCATTGGCGTGCAGCGCCGGGTTTCCGCGCCGGAGAAGGCGGCATGGCATCGCCAGGAGCGAGTCTCCGGCAATTTTACCCGGACTTTTACTCTGCCATGGGAATTGGATGCCGACAAGGTTGAGGCAAAGCTCAAAGATGGCGTTTTAACTGTTGAATTACCCAAGGCGGAAGCGGCGAAACCACGTAAAATCAAATTGCTGGCCAACTAATAAGCATTGGCGAACCGGCACGTAATTTATAAGAAAGGAGATTTGTCGTATGAATACGCAAGCACTGGAAAAACAGAGGATCGGAACGGATACGCCCGAGCGGCTTAGCAACGAAACCTGGTACACACCGGCGGCTGACATTCTTGAAGACAACGATGGGTACACCATGGTCTTTGATATGCCGGGCGTGCAACCGGGCGATACGGACATCACATTTAATGGCGGCGTGCTGACCGTTGAAGGAAAAGTAAGCAACCCCGGTAATAACGATTCTCGCAATTACCTTATTCGTGAATACGGCGTTGGCCATTTTCACCGCTCCTTTACAATCCGCACGCCCATTGATTCCGATGCCATTACCGGTGAGCTGAAAAATGGCGAACTTAACATTCGCATTCCCAAAGCCAGGGCCGCGCGAACGAAAAAAATTACGGTCCGCGGCGGGTAAAACACGCGGGAATCAGGCCCGGGGAATGGACGATTGCCCATCGACCGGGCTTGGCAAAATATAGAGATTGCTTGAGGAGGTGTTGTCTATGAAAAGTCTGATTAAACGTGTACAGCATGGTTCCAACTCGGGACAGGAGTCAAAGAAGCGGTGGATCAAACGTCCGGACTTATCAAATGTGCTGCCACAATTCCGGCATGATATGGATGACGCTTTTGACCGCATGTGGCGAAAACTGCATGCGTCCCGACCGGGAGCGGCCCTCGCGTGGCCGGCGGTGGATGTGGATGAGGATGATAAAGTTCTGCGTGTGCGGATTGATGCGCCAGGCGTCAACCCCAAAGACGTGGATGTGCAGTTATCCGGCAACCTGCTGACCATTCGAGGTTCGCGCGAAAGCCGGCATGACAAGGAAAAAGGCTCCGTTCATTACCATGAGCGCATTTCCGGCAGCTTCTACCGCACGATTCCGCTTCCAGATTATGTGGATGTGGAAAAAATAGAAGCCCGCTATGACAAGGGCGTCCTTAACATCCAAGCGCCCAAGATCCCGGGCCACGGCCCGCGCCGGGTCCCCGTCACAGCATAAGCAATCAGATTCTGCGGCGGCGTTAACAGCGCCGCCGCTATTTTATAGGGTCTATTGGCAACTCCTTCCCGCGACAACAGATCGGTGAATACTCGGACCGACGCCTGGGAGAGGCTCCTGGTGTGGGGGCCCGGTGGTGGGCCGGTGCTGGCTGGCCATGGCGTGGGTAACTATACTGGCGGATAGGACAGGAGTTTGTATTGATGCGCTTATCCTCCGCTATTATCGCCGCGACTGATCCAACTAGTATCGTGGAAAGTATTGCCGACCAGCTTAGCAGTCAGATGGGAGATCTGCCTACGGACCTGCTGGTCGTTTTTGTTTCCTCATTATTGCAGGCGGATTTTTCTCGTATTACCGGGGGACTTGCCGAACGCACGCACTGTCGAACACTTCTGGCCTGTACGGCTGAAAGCGTCTTGGGCGTTGATCGGGAAATTGAGCGCAAACCGGCGGTGTCGGCCATCGGCTTTTCTCTGCCTGGCGTTACGGTGGATCATTTTCGCTTTGCCGATGAGGAATGGTCTGAGCTTCTCGGTGAAAACAGCACCCTTCGCGCTCGTTTGGAGGCGGGACCGAATTTGCGCCTCTTTATCATGCTGGCCGATCCATTTACCACGCCCGTTGTGCAACTGCTTGATGCCTGCTCCAGGGAATTTCCCCATGCCCCCGTGGTCGGAGGAATGGCCAGCGGCGTGCAAAGGCCCGGTGAAACCCGACTGGCCATTAATGATCACATCTTCAATAGCGGTATGATCGGCGTATCATTTGCCGGCCCGCTGGAAGTCGATTGCGTCGTATCGCAGGGGTGCCGGCCGGTTGGTCCCACATTTACCATCACGCAGGGAAGTGAAAATAATATCAAAATGCTCGATGGCAAGCCCGCCATGACGGCTGTGCGGGATATGATGTCCGGCCTGTCCATGGAAGACCACGAATTAATCCAGATGCGAAGCCTGCTGATCGGACGGGTCATTGATCAACGCAAGGGAAATTTCGGCCGGGGAGATTTTCTGGTGCGCAATATCCTGGAAATTCATCGCTCCGACGGCAGTATTTCCATCGGCGATTTTGTCCAGCCCGACCAGATTATTCAATTTCATCTGCAGGATGGCCGATCCGCTGATGAAGAATTGCGGCTGCTGCTGCAAGGCGAATTGATGCTCGCGGAAGTGCCGCACGGGGCGCTGATGTTCAGTTGCAATGGCCGGGGCATGAATCTCTTCGGTACGCCGCATCATGATATTCGGGCCTTGCGCGACGTGGTAGGAGCCATTCCGGTCGCCGGGTTTTTCTGTGCCGGCGAATTAGGCCCGG
>JAKATV010000272.1 GCA_021818565.1 Planctomycetota bacterium | reverse complement strand
CTGGCGGCTGGGGCTCAGGTGACGGTTGTGAGCTTGGAATTCCATCGGGGTTTTGCGGCGTTGTCGGCGGTAAAATGTATCACATCAGCCTATGAGGCGGACTGTCTGGACGCACCAGAGGCGGCCCGCTGGACTATCGTTTTTGCCACCACGAATAATGAGTCAGTAAATACCCGGATTTATGCAGATTCCGCAGCGCGGGGGATACTATGTTGCCGGTGCGATATGCCGCTGGTTGGTGATTTTATCTGCCCCGCGGTGCAACGTTGCGGTCCGGTGACTTTGGCGGTAACTTCCGGCGGTGCGTCTCCGGGCTTATCCGGAAAGTTGGCGCGGCAACTGACGCGCTCCATGGATCCCGCGCTTATCCGGCAGATACAATTATCCGCAGGGTGGCGACAGGAAGTGTTGCGGCAGGTTTCCGATGGTGAAATTCGCAGCAGTCTTTTGCGGCGAATATCCGGTGAACTCATGCTGGAGACGATTCAGCAAGCCGGGGAGGCAGAGGCGGAAAAACTCTTTCAGCAGTGGCTGACGCAAGCCATGAATTCGTCCGCCACAGTTGCCGATCAGGCAACGGAACCGAGGGTTTAGCAGATCATGTCCAGTTCTATTGAACCATACACGCATCTGACCATTTTACAGTTCGCGGCTGCCAGCGGAGCGGCGTTGTCGTTTCTCGCGGCCTTCTGGCTGCAATTCCAGATATCCGGCCGACGGCGCGCGGCCTTGCAGGATTCATCGGTTCAACGCACCGGGTCCATTTCTCCCAATTGGGCGGTGGGCAACGGCGTATTTCTAACCGCGCTGCTCTTGATAAGCCGCATGGTTGATGCCCACCGCATCACGTTGCCCTTGTCCGATTATTTTGACGCATTTTTACTGCTTGGATTGGTGTTATCGCTGCTGTGGGCTTATTTGCGATGGACACGTCACTTATGGGCCTTAGCCACCTTTTTACTTCCCATGATTTTCGCGTTGATGGTACTGGGAATCGTGCTGGGCCTTTCCGGCGTGCGGCATTTTGGTGCGCATAACCCATGGGTGGCGGCACACATTGCCAGTGTGCTGCTGGGTACCGCAAGTTTTGCGGCCGGGTGTGTGGGAGGAATTACCTATCTGCTGGCCGATCGACGGCTAAAAAAGCGGGGGCAGGCGGGATGGGACTTATTTGCCTTACCCTCTTTAGCGTCAATAGAAAAATTTACCCGTCATGCCATCGTGCTGGGGTTTGCGTTATTGACGCTGGCGGCCATTACCGGCATTTTTCGGGCGGTTCGTGATCCGCAGCTCATGGGCCGGCACTGGTATTTTTCTCCCAAGGTTTTACTGACCGCGGTGGTTTGGCTGGTGTATGGATCACTATTAAATATGCGGCTTGTGCCGATTTTGCGCGGCGCGCGATGCGCCTGGTTAAGTATTATTGGATTTGCTTTACTGATGACGGTTTTCGTCCTCATGTTATAAAGGTTTTGTAAGCTCGCCTATGGAAAATATTATTCCATCTGAAACAACCGTCCTGATGGTGGGGCTGAACCATCGCACGGCACCGGTGCGCCTGCGGGAAGCTCTGGCGTTTTCCGATCAGGCGGCGGAAGAGGCACTGCTGGCCTTTAAGCAACGCTTCCCAGCGTCCGAAGCGGTCATTATCTCCACATGCAATCGCGTGGAACTTTACACCGCCCCACATGGCAGCGCGCCGCCCACGGCCGATGAACTGGTTGAATTTCTTGCCAATAACCGGGGTGTCGCGTCCTCGGAAGCGGCTGGCAGCATTTATCGCATGCAGCAGCAGGCGGCGGTAGAACACTTATTTAACGTCGTAAGTTCTCTGGATTCTCTGGTGCTGGGCGAAACGCAAATCCTCAGTCAGGTGAAACTGGCCTATCAAAGGGCGGCGGCGGTTCAGGCGGTGGGGCCTGTATTTCATGCGCTATTTCAGCGGTCCTTTGCCGCCGCTAAAGACGTGCATGAGCAGACCGGTCTGGGGGACGGCCATGTGTCGGTCGCCAGTGTGGCGGTGGATTTGCTGCGCGGGGTGTTCGATCGCTTTAATGATAAGACCGTGTTGCTGGTCGGGGCGGGGAAAATGGCGGCTCTCATGCTGCAGCACCTGATGGCGGTGCATCCGGGCCGTACGATTGTCACCAACCGCACGGCGGAGAAAAGCGCCGAAATGGCGGGGCGGTATCGACTGGAGTCCGCTGATTTTTCCCGCCTCCATGAGCTATTAACCGCGGCGGATATTGTGTTAACCAGCACCGGCTCACCCACGCCGATTATCACCGGCGAAACGCTTAAGCCGCTGATGAAAGCCCGGCAATATCGCCCGCTGGTGATTGTGGATATCGCTGTACCCCGCGATGTGGATTCTCAGGTCGCGCGACTGGGTAATGTTTATCTCTATAACATTGACGACCTGGAACGCGTGGCCCAAAATAATCGGGGTCAACGCGGGGCCAAACTGGATTTGAGCCGCAATATTATCCATCGCCATATCGCTGATTTCATGCACTACCTCGCGGCGCGTAACACCGGTCCGGTGGTCAAGGCGCTGTATCATCAGTGCCGGGAAATCAGCGATATGGAATTGGACGCTCTCCTGGCCGCCAATCCGGAGTTCAGCGAATCACAAAAACAGGCGGTTCGTAAAATGGCCCATCGGATCGTGGGCAAAATTCTCCATGTACCGGTGACGGAATTAACCACCCAGACGGCCCAC
>JAKATV010000175.1 GCA_021818565.1 Planctomycetota bacterium | reverse complement strand
CCGGGTTTCCAAAATGGTCATATCATTAAGCGAAGCTGATTCATTAGCCAGAATGCACACGTGGGTGCCGCGTTGGGCCAGAAATCGCGCCAGGGGCATCATTCCTAGAATAAAATCGCTTCCGGCGTTGTCCACAAATATCAGAGCTTTGTGAAACGGAGGGCCGTGCACGAGGCGATGAGAAAAGCTGTCGAGTTGATCCACAAGCCAGGGACGTTTTCCGTCCAGTGACGCCCGAACTTTAAAAAAATCCGGGGATTCATGGGCGTACAGTTTCGTGGTGGCAGTGGCTCCGAGATCAAAAATATTTCCGGCAAAAGCCCCTTCCACCAGGACACGCAACGCCTGGGCCGCACCGGTATATCCATCAATTTCTGCTACCACTCGCGGATAAAGCGCAAGCATGGCGGTATTTTCGCGTTGTTTGGTCAACAGGAATGGGTCGGCGATGTGGTTGCGGGAAAGGCATTTCTGCCGCACTACGCCCAGCATCTGCAGATCCAACTCGCCGTAGCGATCCGGCTGCGCTGCCAGGGCGGTCATTTCAGCCGCCAGATCCCGGCGGGCGGCGGCGATGTTGGCGGCGGCGGAAGGACCGTACACCTGGCGTGCCAGCGTAGCCATGAGTTCAAAATGTTCGACAAAATGTCCCAGCCAATAGTTGCGAAATTCCACGTCTTCCAGCATGTTTTGTGTGCATGGACGGTACGCGGTCGGTTCAGATAGCAAAGTAAACATCGGCATGAGGAATTTATTCTCCGGAAGTTCGGCGGATACTTACTGTGGCAGGCAGAATATCAATGAGCCGGCTTTTGGGAATGATACGGCGCACCACAGATGCGCCGGACACGCGATAAGCCGAAAAGCCCGGGCCAAAGTGCATGCCCAAAAGAGCGCCGCGTGGGGAAATCCAGAATTTGTCGCGGACGATATCCATCCACAAAATGCGCATTACCCGCACCGGCTGGTCGGCCCCGGCGAAATGAATCTGCTGCTGATGACCGCTGGTCATCACGCATCCTAGTCGCGTTTCCAATGTGTCCTGTGCTAAATCAGTAATCGGCAGCACCTGATCGCGTTGCGGCGGCATGGCGGAAGCCAGCAACGCCAAGAGGGGTAAGGGGGCGGCACTGGCGGATGACAGAACGGTGCGCGAAGCGGATAATTTATTCTTTGCCGGCAAAAAAGCCGTTTCAATGTTATTTCCGATACGGCTGCCTCGTAAAATGCCTTGTTTTGACCAGCGCGTAAAGGATATCATGCGAAGTGCCGGTGCGTGTTGATAATTGCCCGGGCGAAAGTCAATTCGCCAAGCTATGGCGGGCAGAGGTCCCCCGGAAACAGATTCCTGATTCCACAGTAGTTTCCATGACGGGCCTAAATGCGAAACCTCGAGGTGAATCGCGCCGACCACCAGTTGGTGATAAAAAACCAACATCCGTATGTCATGTCCCACGGCCTGCCGACCATGGGGTTCAACAGTCTGCACCCGAGACCATTGAAGTTTCAGTTCCTTACGGGGCGTGGCGGGCGGGTTGAGCGGTGCCGCAGCGCCGGCGCGGACCGTGACCAGGCCAATGTTCGCCAGCGTCTTAAGCGCGGGCAGATCAGCGAGAAATTGCTGAATCGTCGTGCCGCGAACCACAATCATGGAGAGGGGCTGTTTGGATCTACTGTGCGCCGCCAGAACGGCCTTTAGTGTTGTTAAGTCGCGCATACGCGTACCACCGAGGCGTGTAATAATATCTCCCGGTTGCACGCCCAGGTGCGTAAGATTGTGCGGCAATTGCACGCTGGTGATCAGCAAGCCGCTGCCGGCGGGACTTCGCATGGAACTAAGTACCTGCTGGTATGCGTGTGACAGTGGCAGCGCTACTGTGGCCGCTGGTAAGCGCAAAGTTGTGGCCAGGAGCATGGCCGAAGCAATGGGCAACAACGTGCGGTTAGCGCAGATCATTGGTCAGCGGCTTTTCAAATTGGATTAGTAAGTCGGTGTGCATAGAGTCCCAGCGCGTGCCGACAATATCGTATTCCAGCAGCACGGTCAGATGCATCATGGCACGGTGGCGATTTAAAATTTCCAAGCGCGCAAATTCGTAGTTATGGTTTTTGGCCCATTCCAACTGCGAGTCCAGCAACTGACGCCCGATGCTCTTTCGGCGAAAATCACCATGCACGCCCAACAACCAGGTGTAAAAGACTAAGGGCTTTAATTCAAAACCTACGCAGAATCCCACCGGCCTGTTATCCAGCGAGGCCAGCATGGCTAAAACATTATAACGGCCCTGAAACCGCCGACGAAAATAATTCTCGCTTTCCGGCGGACGGAATACCTGATTATATAATTCAACAATTACCGGCAATTGCGATTCGGTAACGACTGTGATATCTGCCTGCGTCATAGACTTTTCCTATTGCTCCAAAAACTCGGGCCATCCCTCGCTTGTCGGCCTTGGCCGCCCGGGCATACGTCCTCCATATCCTAAATAATAGCCGATTAAAGCCCCTCATGAAAGCCCCATGACGCGAGCGTGGCCGCGAGCGTAAGCGGTAGCCAAGCTTTGCGCAGCATACCGAGATTCTCCACGCGTTTTATCATAAGACATCCATTCCGGTTAAACCCCCGAACAACGCATGAGCCTTTACGCCCGGCAGCCGATTTGTAAAAGTGGGGTATCCTGATGTTTGTACATGACAAAATATTCCCGATGCCCGAGGGATTCCGGTTT
>JAKATV010000527.1 GCA_021818565.1 Planctomycetota bacterium | reverse complement strand
TCCGATCTCGGTTGAGGGTGTGTTGCAGCCGGATCCCTCCGGTTCGACCGGCACGTTGACCTTTGATAATAATTTGACTATTTCCGGGGCCACCATCAACGTGGCGTTGGATTCCAGCGGAAATGCCGACAACATTGTCATCAATGGATTGGCGGCGGTCAGCGGAATCAACACGATTAATATTTCCGCGTTGGGCAATAGTCTCAATAGCGGCTTATATACCCTGCTCTCGGGTGCCAATGGGGGATTGGGCGGAACATTCTTGTTTGGGAACGGGAACCGCATGGAGAACTTTGTCATCGGTTCTAATAATTACCTGCTGAGCCTGCAAAACTCCAACACGATGGAAACACTTCAGGTATCGGCAGTTCCCGAACCAGCCACGCTGGCACTGTTCGCTACCGCCGGCTTGGCTCTGGTGTTGATGCCACGAAAACGCAAAGCATCCGCCACAGCGGCGGCAACCATTTAACAGAGATTGGGCCAACGCTGTAATGCGGTTTAGCCGCCGTGCCAACGTGATTTTTGAGGTAGAGATACCAATGAGTCCCACTGGAGTATGGACCTATGATTCTTGCCTGTCTAGCCTACCGGCACATGAAAACAATCCCTGCGGTAATGACCGTAACGCTATTGTTCCTGGCGATCGGGTTGCTCTTTTCCGTCGAGGCTCGATCCGCATTAGCAGATGGCAATGTTAACGTCCAGATTGCCGGGCCGGACACATGGGGTGCCATTGACGCTTTAGGCCGCGTGCTTCCGCATTATCGCACGATTGGGCCGCCGCGTAAAAATAAATCGGTTGGTATTTTCTACTTTACCGCGTATAACCACCCCGCCTGGCGGATGGTCAACGGCAAAAAGGAATATTACCTGTATGACAATAATAAGATCATCGCGCGGCGACATTATCGCCCCGACTGGTATCTCATTGGGCCGGTTGGAACAGTCCATTGGTGGGGCGAACCGCTGGTGGGTTATTACCGCTGCAGCGATCCGTGGGTTATTCGACAGAATGCTGAGATGTTGGCCGACGCCGGCGTGAATACACTGATTTTCGATAATACGAATGGTCCGACGTATCCCAACACGCAGCGAGCCATCTTCAAAAGCATGGAGCGCCTACGAAAATTAGGTGATGCAACGCCGGATTTCGCCTGCTTCACGGGTCATGGTGCTTGGAATACCGATTACCAAAACATATACAAAAAAGGCTTGTACAAGAATCTCTGGTTCCGCTGGGACGGCAAGCCGCTGCTGCTTTATGTGGGCAAAGCCCACCAGATTCCGGCCAAACTGCGAAAGTTTTTCACAATGCGGTATTGCTGGGCGTGGACGGGGGGCAAGAATCGCTGGGGATGGGATAACGCAAGTTCCCAGAAACAATTGCAAGGGCAATACGCCTGGCACATCAGCCCCCAAGTGCCGGAGGAAATGCCTGTGGCCGTCGGCGGATGGGCAGCCACGGCGAATATCGGACGGAGTTTTCACAACGGTGTGGAGCCGCCGCGAGCTTTGCAGAATCCGGCTGCGGGATTGTGTTTTGCTCAACAGTGGCGGCATGCGCTGAAAGTGGATCCGGCGTTTGTGTTCATCACCGGATGGAATGAATGGACTGCCGGCTGTTTTCCCAGTGGCGGGGCCGGGCCAGGTTCCTGGCCCACGATGATCGGCCATCCGGTTAAACCCGGAGCGCCGATTTACGTTGATGAGTTTGACTCGGAGTTTTCACGTGACGCGCAGCCGATGAAAGGCGGCTTTAAAGACGACTATTACTATCAGATGGTCCTCAACATCCGCCGGTACAAAGGCGTTCATCCATTGCCGCCGGTCACCCAGGACACCATTAATCTTAAAGGGCCAATGAGCCAATGGGCCTCCGTGAATCCGTTGTTTGTCAACAATGTCGGTCTGGCGGTACATCGGGATTATCAGGGCTGGGGTAATGGTCTCAAGCTGCCAGTCTACAGGAATAAAACAGGCCGCAACGATATTGCCGGGGCCAAAGTCTGTTATGACGCCAAGAACATTTACTTTTGGGTGCGAACTCGCAAGGATATTACCAGTTGGAAAGACCCGAACTGGATGTTGCTGTTTATCAACTCCACAGGCAATCCGTATAAAGGTTGGCTGGGTTATAATTATGTCATTGATCGCAAGGTGCTCAATGATCACACCACCACACTGCAAGAAAATATCGGCAGCCGATATCGATGGAAAACAGTAGGTCAGATACAGTACCGTCTGCAAGGTACTCAGATGGAAGTGGTGGTACCGCGGAAACTACTGGGTCTGGCGGGCAGGTTGCCGCCCGATATTCATTTCAAGTGGGCGGACAATATCCAACAGACCGGCAAATGGAGCGATTTTTACCTCAACGGTGATTGCGCTCCGCCGTTCCGTTTCTATGACCGGGCGAAGTTTCGACAGTAAGATGGTTTGTGATTCGACACGGTATTTTCCCTCGAAGCAAAGCTGGAAAGGAAAACGCAATGGCGCAAAAAAAACAATATGGTTCGATGAACCCCACTGGGATATTAATGCTTGCCCTGATTTGTGCCCTGTCCGTTGCTGGCGTGGCATCAGCGATCACCACTGGGCATGCCAAGCATTTCGGACGCTACAGCATTGATCCAACCTATGGTCTGCCGCTGCCCAAGGTGGCTGTTAATATTCACCATTACCTGTTTCATCTTTATTTCCAGCCCGAGCATGTTACGGTCATTCGCGG
>JAKATV010000362.1 GCA_021818565.1 Planctomycetota bacterium | reverse complement strand
CAGAAGCATGGAAAAATGCGTATGCGGCGCAAGCGGCGTTGCACGTTCGCAGCAGTCAATGCGACCGCTCATTCCCAGATGAATCAGCAATACCTGGCCGTCATCAAAAATGCAAAAGAGTTTTTTCCCGTGCCGAGCGGTATGGTGGACCTTGCGGCCAATCAGAGAGGGAAGTGATCCGGCACCGGCGCGAATATAGCTTTTCCGGCTGATCTTAATATCAATAATTGGCACATTGAGCACAAATGGCTCAAGCGTGCGACGCACTTCCTGAACTTCGGGAAGCTCCGGCATGTAGCTGATCCAGTTGCGGCCCCCGAGGCAGCGTGATTACTGTGCAGCCGGGGCCGGGTTAAGTAATTTATCCATGGATGTAATAAGCCGATCAATGCGGAAGGGTTTGTTGATGTAATCATCAACACCCAGAGTTTCCGCATAGGTTTTATGGCGTGTGCCCATATTGCCGGTAATCATGATAACAAAGGGTTTACTGCCTTTGGGTTTGCGCGCTTTGATGCGTTCCACGACCAGAAAGCCGCTGCGTTTGGGCAACATCATGTCCAGCACAATAAGGTCGGGTTGATCTTTTTCCGCCATTTCCACCGCGGTATTGCCGTCGCCCGCGGAAATAACTTTGGCTCCCGTGGTTGATAAGGCGGCGGTGATGGTTGCCAGTACGTCCGCATCATCATCCACAACCAGAACCGTTTTATCTTTGAATTGTTCGCTCATAATCAATCCTTTTGCCGCAACGCGGGCACTTATGGTTACATTCACCTGTTCCAACTGATTTGCACCAGCGGAATCCGCCATCAACTCCGGAGCTTAATATTAATAAGCCCATGGTTGAACTATATACCTTATAGCCGGCACGCCATCGCTGCAAGCGCTTTTTCGGCACTTTCCGGCAGGCCAATTATAGGCTGGTTCCCCGCATCAGGCCAAATTGCGAATCAGGGCATCGGCAAACTCACTGCATTTGACTTCCCTGGCTCCCGCCATGAGCCGGGCAAAGTCGTAGGTTACGACCTTATCGCCGATGGTGCGTTCAAGGCTTCTGACAATATTATCGGCCGCTTCCTGCCAACCCAGATGCTCCAGCATCATCACGCCGGAAAGTATCACGCTGCCGGGATTCACCTTATCTTGATTCGCATATTTCGGAGCCGTGCCATGGGTGGCTTCAAAAACCGCATGGCCGGTATGATAATTGATATTCCCGCCCGGTGCGATACCGATCCCGCCGACCTGTGCCGCCAGCGCGTCACTTAGGTAATCACCATTAAGATTCAATGTGGCAATAACATCAAATTCTTCAGGGCGCGTAAGCACCTGCTGAAGTGTAATGTCCGCAATGGAGTCTTTAATAACAATACCATTGGGCAACTTGCACCAGGGGCCTCCATCGATTTCAACAGCACCATATTTTTCCTTGGCCAGTTGATATCCCCAGTCACGGAAGGCCCCTTCCGTGTACTTCATAATGTTGCCTTTATGAACCAGTGTGACGCTTTTACGCTTATGGGCAATGGCATAATCTATCGCCGCACCGATCAGCCGCTGGGATCCCTCTTTGCTGACGGGTTTAATTCCCACGCCGGAGGTGGCCGGAAAACGGACTTTCTTAAATGTTTGTGGAAATTCAGCTTCAATGAATTTCAAAACCTTTTGCGCTTCCGGCGAGCCGGAGGCCCATTCGATCCCGGCATAAATATCTTCAGTGTTTTCGCGGTAAATCACCATATTAACCGCTTCCGGGCGCTTCACCGGACTGGGCACACCGCTAAAATAGCGCACAGGTCGCACGCATACGTATAAGTCCAACTGTTGCCGCAACGCGACATTCAAAGAACGTATTCCGCCGCCCACCGGCGTGGTCAACGGCCCCTTAATGCCTACCAGAAATTTGCGAAACGCATTAACAGTATCATCAGGAAGCCACGCTTTGGCGTCGCCAACCGGTTCGCCGGTTTTGAATTTGAGGAACGATTTTTCCCCGGCGTAAACTTCCATCCAGGCAATTTTGCGTTTTCCCTTGTAGGATTTTTCCACCGCCGCATCAAAGACCCGCACCGATGCCCGCCAGATGTCCGGGCCGGTACCATCCCCTTCAATAAACGGTAGAATGGGGTGATCCGGAACATGGAGCTTTTTGTCCGATCCCATGGTAATGGGTTGTCCGTGTGCGGGAACCTGAACGCTGGTAAATTCACTGCTGCTCATGATTAGAAAGACCTTCCAAAAAATAGCGAAGCCATCATACTTCCGGGCGGTAGCTTAAAATACCAGGCCGGACTTAACAAGTCCCGTAGAGAATAACCGATTCGCGCCCGGCCTTAAAGCAGTTGCCAAACCTCTTTTGCAGCGGTGCCGGCACCCTGTGTTGGCTCGATCAAGCTGAACGAGGATTACAACGGTGCGGCGATGATGGCATCGAGGTCCGCGATGCGCGTGTCCAGATCGGCTCGCAAATTTACAATAGTCTGCTGGATTGCCAGCAACTCATCTTGGGCTTTAATCTGGCGGTCTATACCGCCGTTACCCTGCTGATAATCCGCGCGAGCCAGAGAGACTAATATCTTCAGTCGCGGCAGGATGGTATTTTGAAAAATACTGATCTGGCGATCATCATTGTGCATGGCAATGAGATCCACGAGCATTTGCGCTGCCAGAGAAACGTGGGTACTGCGCCAGGCGGCCTGCGTGGCTCTAAGCTGATCGCCGGCCTGTGCGATTGCGGCGTTGATAGCCTTATAGCGTAACACGGGAACAATCAGGGCACCGGAAAAACTCTGCGCTGTGCCATCCAGACTGCTGGAAAGGCCAATATCAAAATTGGGAATGTACTGCTGCTTAGCTCGGCGGATGTCAAAACGGTTGGCGGATACATCACGTGCCAGACCGCGCAATTGCGGATTGCGCTGGGCCGCCACGAGCCAGAGCTGTTGCGCGTTCAAATGCGGCGCAGATAGAACCGCAATGGCCGACGGCGGAGAGAGCGGCTGTGCCGCAGGACGCCCAAGGACGGCATTGAGCTTCGCCAAGTCACGGGGCAGTTGGTGTTGAAGATTGATAATTTTCGCATCCATTTCATCCACAGCATTCTGGCCGGCCAGCCACTGACCGGCACGCTTGCCGCCGGGGCTAATGCCAGAGCGGCTTAGTGCGGCGCTGGTAGCCAGAAGCTGCCGCTGGCGTCGATTCAAGCGCAACAGTGCCGCAGTTCTGCCATACCGATACCAGGCCGCCAGCACATCGCGGCGCACCGCAAAGATCGCGGCCCGATACTGCCAGCCCGCCCCCCGCGCCGCTTCCAGGGCCGCTCGCGCTTGTGTGGTAAGTTTAGAAGGCCAGCGAATATCGCTACCGGTCATATTGCCGGCACCCAAAATCGTATTGGCCAGCGATGCCTGGCCATTTTGCAGACTCGTACCGGCATTGAGCATCAAGGTCGTGGCCTGGGTACCAGCTTGGGGAATCTGTTCAATGGCCGCCCGCCACTTCCAATAAGCTTTTTCCACGTCCGGATTGTTCAGTATTGCGTAGCGGACCAACTGCGGGGATTTGGCGTTCAGCGGCAGCGGAGGAATATGGCGCTGGGCGTACGGTTTCTCGTAGGGTTTTCCCGCTTTGACAGCCGCCCGGCGCAAAGCATTTTCACCTTTCGGCGTAACGGTACAACCGGACAAAAATACAGCGGCTCCCGCCATCAGTACGACCCCGAGCTTTGACCGTAATGGGCGATTCAGTTTCATGCGGTGCCTCCTTCGTCAGAGGTAGGACTGCCGACCTTGGGCTGTTGGCTGGCGAAATAACCCCTGAGGTTCCAAGCCATCACGATGTAATACAGCGCGGGCAGCACCAGCAGTTCCAAAATAAACGCGCTGCCTAACCCGCCAATCATGGGTGCCGCCAGTCGTCGCATGACCGTTGCCCCAGCACCGTGAACCCACAATAGCGGCGTAAGACCGATCAGGGCGGCGCATACTGTCATCGTCTGGGGCCGAATGCGGCGAACCGCGCCGGTGTGCACCGCGTTAAATAGATCACGCTTGTTGCGCAATAATTCGGCCTGTTTCGCCTGCGCAAAGCTGACATCCAGATAAAGCAATAGCACCAGGCCCATTTCCGCACAAAGCCCGGACAATGCAATAATACCAACCCACACCGCTACGGACATATGATAGTGCAAAAAATACAAGGCCCAGATGGCCCCCACCAGGCCAAAGGGTACCGACAACAGCACGCCCAGCACTCGGCCCACGCTGCCGGTGGCTACAAACAGCAGAATAAATATCGTCAGCAGTACCATCGGCACGGCGAGTTTCAACCGGGCGTTGGCTTGCTGAATCTGCTTGTACAGGCCAATCCACTGATACGTATAACCCGCCGGCAGCGTTACGTGCGAGCGAATCGCCGTGTTGGCTCGGCGCACATAACCCACCGTATTGCTGCCCGTGGTGGTGATGTTAATATAATTGACGGTCATGGCATCCTGTGTATCAATTTCCGGCGGCCCGGAACTGTAGTGGATATCAGCCAGCATTCCCAGCGTAATAAATGTTCCATTGTTAGCGGCGATGGGCAATTGTTTAAGCTCGGAAATACTGCCGCGAAGATTGCGGAAATAGCGGACATTAATGGGCAGGCGCTGCAGGCCCCGCACCATGGTACTAATGGGCTCACCGCCGATGGCCATGGTAATAATGCGTTGTACTGCCGCTTGCGTAAGACCATATCGGGCGGCAACCAGCCGATTGACACGAATATCCAGGTAGTACCCGCCAAGGGTCTGGTTGGCGATGGCACTGCCGGTGCCATGGACATGTTGCAGCGTTTGTGCAATGGAGTTTGACACTTTACCCAGCACGCCAAGGTCTGAACCGAACACGCGAATTCCCAGCAGTGTTTTGCTGCCGGTGTTGGCCATGTTGACGCGATTGGCGATGGGCATAGTCCAATAGGCGACAAATCCCGGTATCTTCAATGCCTGATTCATCCCTTCATGATACTTACCGGACGCATCCGTCCAGCCATTCATCACTTGGCTTAGCGTTACCGGTGCCCGGTCGGGCCAAAATGTATGCTTGCATGGCCATTGCAACCAATGCGGCCAGGAATGATAGAAACGGGGAATATTTATCTCGGGCCATTGCGTACGGCGCTTCAGGCGGATAATCGTATCAATCATATTCAGGGGTGCGGAATCGGTGGCGGTATCGGCCCGGCCAATCTGGCCCCACACACTTTTGACTTCCGGAAAACTTTTGATGATTTTGTCACTCTGTTGCAACACCATTTTGGCGGCCCCGACACCGATGCCGGGATAGCTTGTGGGCATATATTCCAAATCGCCTTCATACAGTGGTGGGGTAAATTCGGTTCCCAGCCGGCCAAACGGCCAAATTACCGAAACGCACAAGACCGCTGCCACGAGGAGCAGGGGCCATCGCAAAAACATGGCTGCCCGGAAAATGGGATCAAAAATATGCTGCAGCAACGCGGCGATAAAATTATGTTCCTCATGGATAATATTCTGCGGCAACACCAGCAACGCGGCGAGAATCATCCAGCCGCCGCAAATCCACCAGCGGTAACGCGCCGGCAAGCCTCCATCATGGCCCATAGCCCAATACAATCCGATGGCCGGGCCGAAAATAATCGCAACGGCCAAAGGCAGCCAGATCCACCCTGCCCAGGTTTTGGGAAAGAATCGGGGCGTAATAAAATAGATCATCAGTACCGGCACAAGGGTAATCGACAGCAGCGAAGCCGAGGCAATGGCAAAGGTTTTCGTCAGAGCCAACGGGCTGAACATCTTGCCGCTTTCGCCGGGCAGAACGAAAATCGGCAGAAAGCTGACCGTAATAATCAGAAGACTGAAAAACAGACTGGGACCAACTTCCGACGCGGCGGTCAGAATCAACTCGGTGCGAGGCGTGGGCGGATGGCCGGTCTGTGCGCGAAGCTCATCGCGGTTGATATGCTGATGGGCGTTTTCCACCATCACGATCGCCGAATCCACCACCACACCGATCGCAATGGCGATACCGCTTAAACTCATAATGTTGGCGCTGATATTAAGCCAATATAGAATTGCCAAGCTGATCATCATGCTCGATGGAATGACCGTAATAGCCACCAGAGCGCTGCGGCCATGCAACAGAAATACCAGGCAGATCAAGGCCACGACAATCATTTCCTCGGTGAGCGTATCGGACAGGGTGTTGATGGAGCGATTGATAAGATTGACGCGATCATATCCGGTTTTGAACATGACGCCCGGAGGTAAACTGGCGGCTAGAGCGGCGATCTTCTTTTTGACGGCTGTGACCACGCGAAATGTATCGGCTCCGTATCGCACCACCACGATGCCGCCAACCGTTTCCCCCTGGCCATTCCAATCCAGAATTCCCTGGCGTTGCGCACCGGCCTTCTGGACCGTTGCCACATCGCCTAGCAGAATCGGTGTGCCGTCGATGGCCCGCCCCACCGGCACGGATCGCAGTTGTGCAAGGTTCTTAAGGTATCCGCGGCTGCGGACAATATATTCAAATTCACTGCGATCAATAATTGCTCCTCCGACCTCATTATTAGATTGTTGCACATCGCGGATCACCTGGTTGACGCCCAGATGGTAGGCCACCAACTGGTTGGGATTCAATACAATCTGGTATTCCGTGGTAAAGCCGCCGATTCCGGCCACTTCCGAAACTCCGGGCACTGCTTCCAACTGATAACGCACGAACCAATCCTGCAATGAGCGCAGTTGGCCCAGATTCATGTTACTGGAAAGCAGCGGCTGATGTGACAAAGGCGATGTGCCAGGCTTGTCAAATGCCCGGACCAGCACCAGCCGGGCTTGTACTGCAGTTGGTGCCGCACCGCGATGAGCGTACCATTTGTGCGCGGAGGGATCATGCCAGATTCCACCGGGATGATTCTTGCAATACCACCCCGGAAACAAAATATATTGATAAGCCCAGCCGGCTCCGGTGGCGTCCGGGCCAAGCTGCGGATTCACGCCGGCGGGAAGCAGGGCTTTGGCGTAGCTTAAATATTCCAGCACGCGGCTGCGAGCCCAGTACAAATTGGTGCCATTTTTGAACACGACTGTAATTAGAGAATATTCAAACATGCTCTGGCCGCGGACGGCTTTCACATCCGGCACATGGATTAACTGCGCTTCCAGCGGATAGGTTACCTGCTTTTCCACCACGCCCGGCGATTGGCCGGGATAGTTTGTCAAAACCAGCACTTGCACATCGGAAAGATCGGGTACCGCGTCAAGCTTACTGTGAAACGCCGCCCACGTGGCCACTGCCATAGCCATGGCGAAAAGCAGCAGCACCAGCACGCGGTTCTTAATGGATAGTTCAATAATTTTTCGAATCATGGATGGGTCCAGTCTGTTTTATTGGGACAGGGCAGAGTTGGGCTTTGTCACCGGCATTTTCATTCCCTTGGGCATGGCGGCGGGTTTTGCCGCTCCGTCCGTCGAGCCGCCAGGCGGGCCTTCCCCCGCGTCCGGGGTAGTCGGCGTAGATTTGTTGGGCGATGTCGCGGCCGCAGTTGTTGGCACCTTGGGCATAAAACGGGATTTAATTTCATTGAGTTGCGATTCGACATCAATCATGAACTGCCCGCTGGTGACTACTTTTTGCCCCGGTCCAACGCCGGAGAGCACTTGCAGAACATGTCGCATGCCGATGCCACCAGACAGCCCCGTGCGCACCGGCACCGGATCGAAGTGCCCATGAGATATCTCCACAAAAGTGACTTCACCGGTACCGGAGTTAATGACCGCACGACGTGGTATCAGGATCGCGTGTTTGAATGGCGTGGTATGGATATCGGCCAGGGCATACATTCCCGGTCGTAATTCATTTCGGGCGTTGGGCAGTTCAATGCGAACGGCTGTGGTGTGATTCCGCGGGTTCTCAAACGCATCAATAAAAATAATTTTCCCATCAAACGTATGGCCGGGAAATGCGGCGATCCGGGCCGCGACGTGCTGCCCCATGTGAATCCATGGCAACTGATTTTCATAGACATACGCATCAAGCCACAGTGTCGAGAGTGTATCAACGCGCATGGCGGTTGTGCCCGCGGTGATTTGTGATTTCTGATGGACCTTGATATCCGTAAGAACTCCGTCCGTGGGGCTGTAGAACGTTACATATTCCACGGGCTTTAAGGTGCGCGCAATTTTTTTTATCTGCGGCCATCCGACCGCCAGATAATACAACCGCAATTCCACGGACTGCACCAGTTCACGCGTATCGCGAATGGCCGAGCGGTCCGCGATTTTCCGCGCTGCCGCCAACGCTTTCTGGGCTGCGATCAATTCCTCTTCCGCCGCCAAGATCGCCGGGCTGTAAAGCGTAAAGAGTCTGGCCCCCTTTTTTACGGTTGTACCATTGGTTGTCGCAAACAACTTGCCAATCCAGCCGCTGGCGCGAATGGTGATGCTGTAGCGGCCCGGTGCAGGCGTACGCAGATAACCTACAACACGCACGGGGTGAACCAACGTGCCCAGTGTAACCGGCGCGGTCTGTATCCCCATATCCTGTACCATCGCCGGATCAACCGTCACTTCACCGGGCGTTCCGGCACCGGAGCTTGGCGCATAAACTGGTATCAGCGCCATACCCATGGAACTGATGCCCGGCTTGGGAGAAATTGATGACGGCCCCACCATCGGGTCCCAGTAATATAGAATTTTTCGTTTGGGGCTGGTTTTAACCGCCATGGCGTTTCCTGCTGGTACCGCGTGCGGTCCGGTAGTAGATAGTGTGCCACCCGATCCTGCGAACTTGTTCCCGGAACCCGATGCCAAAATTAATCCGGCCACCAATCCGCCAACCGCAGCCACGATGACCAGCCCTGAAATAAAGATTATGCGTCTCATAAAATTTTATCCTGACAACCCTTACGCCTGCATCAACGGTTCCTCCGTTGACAATCAAGCGACATAGCCGAAGATTCGCCTGCCGCCAGCCCAAACACAAGGCCGTTGGCGTACAAACGCCGTCACTGCACAATCAACGCGAAGTGGTCGCTAAAAAGTTCCCAGAAGCGAGTACTGGAATGTATACATTTCACGCAGCCTCCGATTTACCGCGCAAATATTGACTGCTACTGCAAACAAAGTAGCCGATTCAGCAGGATAATAACAGGTGGTACGCCGATTGCACCACGATTGGACATGAAAGTACGGTTTTCCGGATTTATCATCGCGATTACAAGCCTTCTGCTGACCGGCTGCGGGACTGTTCCACTGTCGGGCACCTCACTGGAAATGTCATGGACCCAACGGCATGGTGGGATCATCTCCAGTACCGGCCAACCGCGTGCACAGCGATTGTGCGACGAGCTCTGCTCGAAAATCACAGCCTGTCATCTGAAAGTGTTTATTCTTAAATCGGGGCGTTTGGGCGGATGGTCCTGGCCGGACGGTCACATTTATCTGACCAGCGCTCTGGTGAGCGCTGCGGACAATGCGGAACTGGCGGCAGCCATGGCCCACGAAATGGGACACCTGGTCAACAATCAAAATATCAACGCCCCGCAAGCTCTGGCCCGGGGCGAAGAACATCTGGCCATTGAATCAGCGGCGGACTTCACCGGCTGCCGAATTCTCGCTGGTAGCGGCATCGCCCCGGCGTCAATGATTGATCTGCTGAAAATGGTCCGGGCCAAATCACGTGATCCGGTGCTTCGGCACGCCTTAGTGCAGCGGATTAGGTTTTTGGATCAACACTTTGGTTCCATCGCGGGCGGGTACCGGAAACAAATACCTCGCCTCGCAATGGAACCACAAAACCACTGAGCATGCGCCAAGCCCCGACGTTGCCCCTAGCGCGGAACGTACCGGTTAATGTCCGTGCGCGGTGTTCGACCAGTACCAGTTGAGATGGACGTGCCCCTTGCTGTCCATATAGTTCTCGGCGTTGAACGGCGGACGGACAGCCACCGTAGCTCTGGCCACAGTTCCCGTCAGCGCGTAGGGAGCATAAGATTGTGACGCCTGGGACGCGCGAACCGCCGCCCAGTATTCATTCAGCTGCACATGTCCCTTTTGATTTGTGAATTTTTGGGGAACCAAGGGACGGCCCGGCCGGTTCAGGGCCACGTTATTACCTCCAGCCTGGGTGCAACCAACACCGACCAATGCGAAGAGACCCGCCGCCGTCAGCATGGTCACCCGTGGTGCAATACGTGCGAACAACATACATCACCTCAAAGAAAAAACTCTTCCCCGACTTACGCCAGCCAACCGCTGGCCGGCGTCGCCGGGTATTCACCCTAGATAACGCGAACTACAGGAGCGGAAGTTCCAACTGCAGCGCCAAGGGATATTCCTCTCGGTCGTCGCGTGGAAAATCCGCAGCGGTATTCGGACGAATTCCGATGGACTTTACGTTTCCGGATTGGGAACATGGAATGTGCTGGTATAATAGTTTATAAGTTGCGGGCGTACGCGGCTACAGGCAAACTAAAGGCCTTTAGGAATTTGCTGCCATGGACGCACTGATTTCCGCAGATTCGGAACCTTCACCGTCAGGAGCAGCTTTGAACTCGAAAACCGACCAGGAGTCCTTGGCAAAAAGCATGACGGAAAGTGAACTGGCGGAAAAATTCTATCAACTGGTCTGGCCGGAACGGGCCAATATTCTCCGATTTGCCATGTTTCTTACGCACCGTACCACCGACGCGGAAGATCTGACACAGGAGACGCTTTTGAAAGCCTGGCGGGCGCTGGATCGCTTCCAGACACGAAATCACAACATCAAAGCTTGGCTTCTGACCATCCTGCGCAACTGCTGGACGGATTCCTTCCGACGCACGCGCCACGAACGCAACCAAGTGGCCTTGGAAACCCTTCCCCAGGAGCCTTCGGAACCGCAACAGAGCGTGCAGCCCGAGGAAGACCAACGGTGCGACGTTGATGCGATTCTAAATTCATTTTCCGATCAGCGAATGATTGATGCTCTGCGGTTACTGGGAGAGGATTATCGCTGGGCTATTTTGCTGGTGGATGTTTCCGCGTTGAGTTATGACGAGGCGGCTGCCGCCATGGGCGTACCGGTAGGCACCGTTCGCTCCCGGCTGTTCAGGGGCAGGCGGATGGTGCGGGATTTTCTGATCAGCGGGAACTTTTCCACGGCCAAAGGCGTTGAGTAATTAAGCGGTCAACAGGTCTGGGAACAGCCCGCGGACAGGCAAAAAACGGACAGGAGCTGCCGATTATGGATAACGATATGACACAACATGATGAATCCGACGCGGTACAACGGGCGATCTCCACACGCTTGGCACGTTTGAATACGATCCCGGTGGATACCAGTCGGCTGGATCAACTGTTGCGCGATCAGATTTCTATGCCTCGGAAACATCGCCCGTTTCTGGTATTCGGTTGGCTGGCTGGTGCAGGAGCAGCGGCTTGCGCCGCACTTATTATTGCCGCGGCGTTGCTGTTTACCGGACCACCGCGACTATCAGCTGCGGAACTCGCGGGCGTATACCAGAACCTCGCGGTACAGCCCGGCGTCATGCTGACCGGCGCGCAAGCCAATTCTCCCGTCCAGATGGCACCGGGGATGGTCTGTATGTTGAAGTCCGGGCAGATCGCGTCGTGTTGTCGGCAGACGGTGGGAAAATATCGTCTGGCATGTGTTGCCGTAAAATCTCCATCCCGTGCGAGCGTGGTGATGGTGGCCGGCAATGTCGGTAAAGTAAACTGTCCACAGGGGAAAGCGGTCACCATCGCGGGCCATTCATATTCGCTGGTTGTTTCCGGTCATATCAATATGCTTATGCGCCGGGTCGGTAGGCGCTGGTATTGCGCCATGGGATCTGAAAAACCCGGTTCATTGGCACAGTATCTGGGGCAGCTTGCGCCGACGAAACGGTAAGCCCAGGAGCCTGTCCCAGTAATGGCCGGGATTGCGATTACTCGGACAGGCTCCTACCGGACAGGCGGAATCGAGGCCTCTGTCAAAACATTCGTATTTGAGGCATGGCTCGGCAACAAATCGGCATAGTATCGACCATCGCGTATAACCATTTGTCCTGTTTGCACATCCAATGGCTGCGAAAAAATCGGGCCGGCATAAACAAACGTATGAAACTCCCCATTTTCCCCGCAGGGATCAATGGCGGCAGGCAAGTCAGAAAGTAATTGATGATCAAAGCTTCGCCCCGCAAACCCCGGCCCAACCTTGCCTTCAACACAGGAGAGGTACCCTTTAAAACCCAGAGCAATTATCTCTCGGGCCAAAACGGAGGTAGGACGTTTCCAGAGCGGAAATATCGCCTGCATACCAATGGTAGCCAGATTTTTCTCCCGCCAGGCCCGCAGATCTTCCAAAAATAAATCACCAAAGCCCACGGTTTCAACGCCCCGGCGTTTATAGCGGCCCATGGCATCACCCATGATCTGTTCGTAAACCGCGTTGGTGCAGGGATGGGAATTATGGGAGGGCAAATAGATTTTATCCAATGGAATACCAATCGCCTGGGCCTGCAACTCCAGCAATTCCTCGCGCACGCCATGGTGACTGATACGTTTGAATTCTTCGGAGACTGTGGTCAGCAACGCCACCACTTCGTAATCCGCGCGGCGGGACAGCTCATAAAGCGCCATCGCACAATCTTTTCCCCCGCTCCAGGATAGGACCACCGGTATTTTCATTCCATCAACTCCGTAAGAAATCCAGGGACAACCGTCTGATGCTGCGTACCCGTCCGGGATGTTCGCACATTGTTCTTCATGGCTCGAACCGCTCGCATTTTTCCCCGCTCGCTGAAATACCCCACCACGTTACCCAGCGCGGAAATAACCGTCAAGCCGTCCTTTTTTGTCGATGATAATCAACGGACATCACCGCCTGGCAGGTCACGAAGAGATACACCATTCTGATGCACAAGGCCGCAGCCAGCCCCAAGGTCCGTATTTAATGGGTGGCTGCTCAGAATGCCCCAGGGCCGAACAAGGTTGCGGAATCAGTGTTAATCAGCAGTTTCAGTATTGAGCGGTAGACCCAGCCGGAGACGGGGGCATTTGTCGCGCAATGCTGCAGCGGCGGTACTTCTGCGGAATGCCTGGCGCGAGTTTCGAGGCACTAGATTCCAACTACTGCAATTACTGCCCAATACTGCATCTACCGCATGCACTGTTACTCGTGTACTGTTAAGCCGGTGCCGCGGGTATAATTGCGGCCATGAAGGAAAATGATGTACTGGACTGGATCGCCCGTAATGCTAAATCATATCCCTGGGTGCAAATCGGAGTGGGCGATGACATGGCGGCGGTTACCCTGCCGGGGGGAGATTTTTCAAACCTGGCTTTACTGAAAATTGATCAGGCGCTGGATCAGGTGCATTTTGACTTGCGCAGCCACCGCCCCGCCGCTGCGGGAAAAAAGGCGGTGAATCGGTGTCTGTCGGATTGCGCGGCCATGGCGTGCGTGCCGACGGCGATACTTATTTCTGTAGCGCTGCCGCAAACGGCCACGACCGCGATGATGCGGGAATTATTTGACGGCTGCCAAGCTGCGGCGGCGGCATTTAATTGCCCGATTGTTGGCGGCGATACGGCGATATGGGACCAGCGCCTGGCGATTACCGTGGCGGCTCTGGGGAGTTCAATACGGCCGCCGATTCGTCGATCGGGTGCCAAGGCGGGTGATGCACTGTGCGTTACGGGAAAGCTTGGCGGAAGCATTTTGGGGCGGCATTTGGATTTTATTCCACGCATTGAGCCGGCCCAACAGTTGGCTGCGGCGATAAATATCCATGCCATGATGGATTTATCCGATGGCTTGGCGATGGACCTGCCCCGTATGATGACCGCATCGGGTACGGGTGCGTGCGTTAACGCGGCATGGGTACCCATTCATCCCGACGCACTGCGGCTGCAGCAGCGTGACGGCAAACCAGCGCTGCAGCACGCGCTGTGCGATGGTGAAGATTATGAGCTTTTATTTGCGGTTGATTCCGATGACGCCCGGCAACTGGCGAATGTTGATTCGGACATTTCCGTTACCATTATCGGCCGGGTAACGGCACCGCCAGG
>JAKATV010000154.1 GCA_021818565.1 Planctomycetota bacterium | reverse complement strand
AAGCCTCATTGCACACAATAGTATTGGCGTCTATATTACTATGATAATACGCAAAGTCAAGCGTATCAGTTCGTTTTTTAAGAACACAAATTACAAATCACAATATCACGCTGGTTTAGGGGCTAGCTCGCGTGGAAAATGCCGCTCCGAGAACAGGGGCTTGCTGCCCTGCAACTGGCCAACCGGCTTGGCGGCGCTTTGCGTAAGCCGGGGCCGTTGGGTTTGGCAACGGTGCGAGAGGCGGCTCTTTGGCGATGCGGACCGTCTTGAAACCGCGTCTTTGCTGGAGAATATGAAAACCTTTATTCTTGAGTTACCTGTCGAAAATGGTATGGCCTTGGGGCCAGGTGCGGGCATGCTTGCCGCCGGGTGGACACGCGAGAGCGGCAGTCAAGGTGGAATGGAAGTCAGACCGATACCTTGCTTACCAGCCAGTTGGCGCGTACAATAGCGCCATCTGGCCAAATAAGGAGTTGTTATGACGACTATTGAGGCTCATGCGAGAAAGTACAAGATCAAGGGTGTGAAGAGGAGGTATGCCTCCCGCAGGCTTGGGATTGGCACGAACGATGCGGTCAAGATCGTGCGGTTGGTCCGGGCCGGGTTTCCGTTCAAGAAACTCGCCGGATTTCAGAAGGCGACCCAACTGCCGTGGGCCGAAATCTCACGCTTTGTTGCCATCCCGCAACGTACTCTGACCCGGCGCCAGAGCGAAGGAAAACTGCAACCTGATGAATCCGACCGGGTGTGGCGGGCATCGGCCATATTTGATCAGGCTGTGGATCTGTTTGAGGGGGATGTTGCAGCCGCGAGAAAGTGGATACAGACCCGGCAATCGGGGTTGGGTGGAGAAACCCCGCTGGACTTCGCCGCGACGGACGTTGGAGCACGCGAAGTCGAGAATCTGATTGGCCGATTGGAACACGGGGTCTTCGCATGACGATCCGCGCATGGCGCATCACCAAAAGTAAACATGCGGTGGCGGCATTTTCAGGTGGCGGTGCCAAGGCTTACGGCGGACGTTGGAATAGCCAGGGGACGGCAATGGTCTACACCGCCAGCAGCATTTCATTGGCCATTCTGGAAATCCTGATGCATCTGCAGGCTCCTGAATTAATGAGTCGCTTCGTTAGCTTCGAGGTAACATTCGACGAGTCTTTGATGACAGCCATTGATCCTGCCGCACTTCCAGAGGCCTGGCGAAAGTCGCCGGTACCGGAAGCGGCACAACGGATCGGCGACGCATGGGCGGCCACCGGAACTTCAGCGGTGTTGCGGCTGCCCAGCGTGATTGTCCGGAGCGAGTGGAATTACCTGCTGAATCCTGCGCATCGGGATTTTGCGAAGATATCGGTCGGCCCGAAGCAGCCGATCAAGTTCGATCCACGGCTGATCAAGATGCCCACGTCGGGGGATTAGCCGGGTCGAGGACCGGCTTTTGGCCGAGGGAACCGTGGAGGAGAAAAAGGTGCTTGTCTGGCGCCAGGTCAAAACGATAAAGGCTGTTCCCAACACCAAAGGCGTTGAAATCAGCCTCTATCCGGCTCTGTTTAGCCAGATAATAGCGGGGGAGGGATTCGAACCCCCGACCTCCGGGTTATGAGCCCGACGAGCTACCAGGCTGCTCTACCCCGCGATCATGCTTTGCATTATCCCACATCGGAGGGGGATATGTCAATCGTACGCCAGCGGCCCCGCGCCGGAGGCGGCCGGAGGGCCGGAGGGGGTGTAACTCCTATTGTTGGCGGTTTTGGGTTAGGATTAAAGGCGGAAAGCCGCCATTGTGGCGGCCAAGGCCCAGGATGTGGTAACGAATCAAGGAGGATTCACAATGATCCGACCGATGGAAATCAACAGCGAAGAGGAATGGTTGGTGGCGCAGCGAGCGGTGGCGGTGCAACGGGAGGTGAGCCGGGCCGCTCGTGCGGCCGAGCCGGGGCGTGGTCTGATGGAGACCGAAGCGATGGTGCATGAGCAAGGCGACGAGCTTCTTCGGATGATTCTGGAAAATGCCATCCGGCAGCAGGTTGGGACTAAAAAAAAACGAAAGGTGATTCAAGCGTAAGTTGTGTTTGCGGCGGGAAGGCCAGTTATCGGCGTTGCATACCGAAATATCTGTTGAGCAGCGTAGGAACCATTACGGTGGAGCGACGGTATTATGGGTGCCGCCATTGTGGCCACAAGCAAGTGCCATGGGATGTCTGGGCCGGGGTGGACCACCGGCAGGTAACGCCTTATGCCCGCAAGCTGGTGGTGCTGGTGGCTTCGATGTGCTCGTTTGACCGTTCGGCGGAGAAGCTTAAGCAGCTATGCCGGATGCAGATCAACAATGACACGATTCGCCGGATAGCCGACGAGGAGGGCCAACGGGTCCAATCCTGGCTGGCCAACGCTGCGGAAGCGGTGGCACCATTACAGGCCGGTAAGGGCGAATGGGAATTTTACACGGATGGAACGACGGTCAACACTGTGGCGGGTTGGCGAGACCTGCGTTTGACGATCTTGTGCCGACGCGAGGCAGGGGCACCGGCATCGCCGGAAGAGTGGAAAGACCGTGTTCTACCGCCGGCCACAGCGCGATGGGCCTTTGGGCAAGTCGTTGATGCGGAAACGCTGGGGGTATTCTGGGATCGATTGATGCAGCGTGTGAAGAAAGAAGATGGTAGTCACCTGTCGGTGCTGGCGGATGGTGCCAAATATATCTGGCAGCAGATGGGCCTGCACATCGGTTCGCAG
>JAKATV010000231.1 GCA_021818565.1 Planctomycetota bacterium | reverse complement strand
CGTGCTGCCCTCAAGCACGGGCGTCATTGGGCACTTTCTGCCGATGGAAATAATTCGCTCGGGAATTGACAGCTTGGCATTACACATCGGAGACTCTGCTGAGCACGGCGAAGCCTTTGCCAATGGCATTCTCACGACTGATCTGAAAACTAAAACCGCGTTTACGCAAGTTAAATCAGGCCGCCGGACCATCACATTGGCGGGCTGCTGCAAAGGTTCGGGCATGATTGCGCCGAATATGGCCACCATGCTGGCCTATGTCGCCACCGATGCCGCCATCAGCCCATCCGCTCTTCGCGCCGCCGTAAGATATACCGCCGATAGCACGTTTAATTGTGTCACGGTGGATCAGCATACCAGCACCAGTGATACTTTTGCGGTATTGGCCAATGGGATGGCGGAAAACCCGCGCATTGAACCGGGCACGCCGTCCTGGCGTACCTTTTCTCGTGCCCTGGAAGAGCTATGCGATTCACTGGCCCGGCAAATTGCCGCTGATGGCGAAGGTGCGACAAAGCTTGTCACGGTGCGCGTTCTTGGTGCCGCCACAGACGCCGATGCCCGGCGCGCCGCAATGGCCATCGCCAACAGCCCTCTGGTGAAAACTGCTATTCACGGCGGCGATCCGAACTGGGGTCGTTTTGTCAGTGCCGCCGGATATAGCGGAGCTAAAATGAATCCTGATCAAGCGCAGTGCCAAGTGGGGAAAATAACGGTATTTCGAAATGGCCAACCCACCGACGCCTCATTAGCTGAAATTCAAGCCGCCATGCGGCAATCCGAAGTCAATATTACGCTGAACCTCGGTGCCGGCGGCAAAGGCACCTGCCGGGTGTACACCTGCGACTTATCGCGCGAATACATCGCGATCAATGCCGACTATCACACGTAACATTAGCGGCAGTCGCTCTTCTTCGTGGCGACGGTTCGGCTTCCTAGCGTGGAAATGGCAATATTTGCAACGCCCCCGTTACCCGCCGGTTTTTGGATAGCTCCGCGCCACATAATCAATAAGTTGCACCACCAGCGCCGTCCAACCGGTTTGATGTGACGCACCGATTCCAGCGCCATTATCGCCCTGAAAGTATTCATGAAATAAGATAAAATCTTTCCATAATGGATTATCCTGGAACATGCTCTGGCCGCCAAATACCGGACGGTGTCCCTTGTCATCCCGCATAAAAATTGAAATCATCCGACGCGCGAGTTCTTCCGATAGCTGCAAAAGATTGATCTCCTCGCCGGGCTTACCCGGCGAAGCCACTTTAAGGGATTCGCCATAAAATCGATTGTAAGTTCGCAAGGAGGTGATCAGCAAATAGTTCGTCGGAAACCAGATGGGACCGCGCCAATTGGAATTGCCGCCGAAAGCGCCATCCCGTGATTCCGCCGGTTCATACTGCACAACGCGCTCAATACCATCAATGCGCATGCGGTAGGGGTCGTTAAGGTAATGGCGAGACAACGATCGAAGCCCATATTGCGAAAGAAATTCATTTTCATCCACCACCCGAGCCAGCGACCGTTTTAGCCGCTCACCGTGACAAATACTTAACAGGCATTGAGAACCGTCGGCACTCCATGTGCAACCCACTGTCCGGTCTTTGACCTGTTGCCGAAATTCTTCAGATTCCAGACGATCTTTTATGGCGGGCAGATTTTCAATCCACTTTTTCTCCAGCACTTGCGCTGCATACAGGGGAGTCAGCCCCACATTGGATCGCAGCCGCAGCGGTACACGCTGTCCCCCCGCCATGGTAATTTTGTCATAATAAAATCCGTCCTGTTCATCCCACAATCCTTCCCCGGCCCGCATGGAGCCATTAATCGCCTTGGATATTGCCAGAAAATGATCAAAAAACTTTACCGCCAAATGGCTGTATACTGGATCATACTGCGCCAATTCCAGGCCGATCATCATCATGTTCAGGCAAAATAGTCCCATCCAACCGGTGGCATCCGCCTGTTCGAGTTTCTCGCCGTCAGGGAGTTTTTCACTGCGGTCAAACAGCGATATATTATCCAGGCCCAGAAAACCACCTTCAAATACGTTCTGGCCCTGACTATCCTTGCGATTGACCCACCAGACAAAATTCAACAGCAGTTTGTGATAAACCCGCTCCAGAAAAGCCCGGTCGCCTTCGCCATGATTGGTCCGCTTTTCCTTGTTGTACACGCGCCAGGCCGCCAGCGCCTGCACCGGCGGATTCACATCACCAAACGCCCATTCATAACTGGGCAACTGCCCGGAAAGATTCTGAAACCGTTCCGAACAGACCAGTTCCAATTGGCTTTTAGCCATATCAATATCAACATAGCACAAGGTCAGACAGTGGAAGGCCCAATCCCAGGCGGCAAACCACGGATATTCCCATTTATCCGGCATGACAATAACATCGTGGGCTTTAACGCGCCGCCAGGCGCTGTTGCGGCCGCCCAGACGCTGCGCCGGCGCGGGGAAATCGCCGTCACCTTTCAGCCATTGCCGCACGTCATAGTTATAAAATTGTTTACTCCACAAAACGCCGGAGATGGCCATGCGTTGAATCTGCCGATATTGCGCATCGCAGGTCTTGGGAAGCATCTCGGTGTAGAACGCATCGGCCTCCGCGATTCGCCGGTCAAAGACGTCGTTGAAACCTTTAAAAGGCTCGGCAAGTTCCCCTTTGACCAGCACCACTTCCACCACCTGCGTTTCTCCCGGTGCCAGGTGCCAGTGGTAATGCGTGGCGGCTCTGCAGC
>JAKATV010000242.1 GCA_021818565.1 Planctomycetota bacterium | reverse complement strand
TGCCCGATCGCAGCACGGTAACGCAGACCAAAACCGATTTTGAAATCTGGACAGCCACCTTGGCCACCGAGCACTCACAATTCCAGAATATCATCAACCGTATCTATAAATTCCTGGATCAAAGTCCGGCCCGGGTACCCTTTGCCGATCAGTACGGTACCAAAAAAGCCTGGGCGGGTATGCACGCCCGCCCGGTGATGGGAGCGGCATTTATGCCCATCATGAATCAGACCCATGTATGGCTCAAATGGGCCAGACGCGGTGCCAAATTCCCCGACAACTGGGCACCGCTACCCCCGCCACCGGTGATCAAGCAAATCGTGCCCACCGCGCAAAACAGTCCGATTATGTGGCACTACACGATCAACAAGCCATCGGCAGGGTGGACCAAGCCGGGATTCGATGATAATGCCTGGCAGGCTGGCCCGGCGGGTTTTGGAACACCGGATCCCGGAGTATCACCGCGTACGCGCTGGACGACGGATAACATCTGGCTGCGGCGAGACTTTATCATGCCAGCCGGGCATTATCCGCACCTGGTGGTGTATTGTTATCACGATGAGGATGTGCAAGTTTACATCAACGGCGTATTGGCGGCCTCCGCACCGGGTTACAGCACCAGCTACGTACCGCTGCGTTTAACACCCGCCGGGAAGAAAGCATTGCATCCGGGTAGAAATCTCATGGCTGTGCATGTGCTGCAAACCACCGGCGGCCAGTTTTTTGATGCCGGCTTGGCGCAGTGGTATATACCGAAGAATTAATGGAGTATTTCATGACACTGTTAACAAAATCCGCTCCTGGCGAGAAGTTCGACCATTGCAAATGCGTTGGATCGGATGCCGCAATTGATAAAAAAGATCTCCGTCGGTGGTCTTGGCGGAAATCGCTGGTGCCGACGCTGTTGGGGGCCTTAGTGCTGTCAGCCGCTGGTGGAGGTGTTCAAGCCGCGAGTTTGCGAGAAATTCACCTTCCTGTTGTTGCCCGACCTTATCCGACGCTCCAGCCGAAGATGCCGCCACCGGCGCGACATCTGTTTGTTGCGAATATGAAGGGACTTCCCAAAGCCCAGCGCGTGCTGTTGACAAGTTTACAGGGGCTGGTAAATCGAACCAAGCCGCGGATTTTTCTGATCTGGGGAAAAGATGATGTGTTTTGGCTTAAGCAAATGCAGAAGCAGGGTGCCACGGGGACAGTCATCCGTGTGCGGAATGCACTTTCGCTGGTCAGTCGCTTTCGCTCATCGATCCGGGGTGCCGTTGTGCCGGATCCAAAAGTATACGACTCCCCGGATATAGCCGCAGATATCGCGGCTGTGGATAATCTGGTCATTGCCACACCGCGATTGGCTTCGCAGTTGAATCTTCCTATCCGTGTGGATTTGCGGGGTAAATTTCAATCGGATGCCGCCGCCCTGAGATTTCTGCGCGTTCGTCTGGCCCGCCAGATGAATCCGTTTTTATTTTTGTGCCTGGCGCCTCCATTGCTGGCGGATGGCGGGGAGGATCAGGTTATCGCCGCAAAAGGCATGACTTTCTGGGTTACCGGTCGCAATGCGGGCCATGAACCGGGTGCGAATATGGCGGCGGAAAAGATGCAGGTGGAGCGGCTTTTCGCCCAGACACCGCTGGACGGCGTGGTGCGTGGTTATTGGTGGGCCGGTAACGGCATGGGCCTTGATGAAGGCCCGGGTGTGGCCCTGGGATCGGAGTTTGGAAAAATCACCGTTGTCAGTGATTATCTACAGAATATGTCGGTATTCAGCGGTGTAAAATTGCGTGATATTAAACAGCATTTTGCCCCCGCTCCGCCTTTGAACCGTTCCAAGGTCTACCTGACGCTGGCTATTTCTGATGGCGATAATCTGTGCATGTGGTATCACTATTTTCGGCATTGGTTTGCCAATCCTGCGCACGGCAAAATCGCCATCGGTTGGGGAATGGGGCCTACATTAATTGATGAAGCCCCGACGCTCGCCCGTTGGTACTACCAGCACGCGGACAGCCAGGATGAGTTTTTCTGCGATGTTTCCGGAGTCGGTTACATTTACCCGCCGGACTGGGCCAAAAGATTGGCGCATCGGCGTGCCGCGTTTAAAAACGTTTATCATTGGACATGGCAATATATGAAACGCATGGATATGAAAACTTTGCGAACAATGCCCGAGGCCGGTACGTCGGGCGCGCAGGATAGAGCGTCCATCGCCCAAGTCGCCGGCGCTTTGCCACAGGTACAATATTTATTGCCGGATTACAGTTATCAGGGAGAAAAACGATATTCGCATTTAACATACACGTTGCCATCCGGGCAGGCGGTGTTTCGGGCCGCGGTCGTCGGCGGAGGGGTGAAAAATCTGGCCCGGCAAATACGAAATCGGGTAGGCAATATCAGGCCGGCGTTTATTAACGTCTTTATTTCGCCATGGAACAACAATAATTTGCCGGAGTTAATTAGGCTTATGAAAAAACTTGGGCCTGGATTCGTGGATGTAACACCCTCGCAGCTTGATACGTTGTATCGTGAAGCGTCAGCGGGTGGGAGACACCGACCGGGGAAATAGTGTTGTTGATCAAAAGAATGAAAAATAGAATCAGAAATTGCCTATTTGAAAGTTGTGGTTTTTATGAAGTGTGTAACACCGTATCGTATCGATCGTCGGAATATGTTAAAAGCTATCGCGGCGGCAAGTGTGTTGGGCACGCTTTCCAGTCGAATCCCGGCCGTTCATGCCTTTGATGCCGTTGCTTCTT
>JAKATV010000085.1 GCA_021818565.1 Planctomycetota bacterium | reverse complement strand
AGCGCCAGCGAAAAAAGCCGTATCCCCGATCAATCAATCGCCCCTGATTCAGAGCCGTTATCAGGCCCCCCGGAAGGGATACCAGATAAATAACCGCCATGGCGATGGCATTGATGGTCAGTGTCACGGGCAGGCGTTGTTCAATGAGCGTCAGCACCGGTTCCTGATAGACAATCGACGTGCCGAGGTGTCCCTCGCAGGTGCTTTTAAGCCAGAGAATATATTGCATGACCAGATTGATGGGGTGGCCATTTTTGTCCACCAGATGCAGACGGCGTTCCATGATCTGCTGCTCCTGCTTCTGGGCCTGGCGAGACTGCATAATGCCGGCGGAAAATTGCCCGCCCCCCGTTGTCAGGCCCGGGGCAAACCGCACCACGGCAAACAGCATAAAAGTCATGCCCAAAAGGGTGGGAATCATCAGCAGCAAGCGGCGGATAATATAGGTTGTCATGCCTGAATTCCATCTTGGTGCTTCGACCGCGTCAGCCTGGCAGCCGTGATACTCACTGATACTTCTGAAGTTTTAACGGCACAAACCAGTTCGCCTCCAGCGGCCCGAACTTGCCCACCGGGGCGGTATTGTGGAAACGCTCATTGATAAACATCAGCGCATCCGAGGTAAATAAGAACATATAGGGCTGTTCATGGTACACAATGGCTTGAAATTTATGCCAGATGGCCATGCGTTTGGCCGTATTCATTTCGCGCCGGCCTTCGGAAATAAGCTTATCCGCCTGTGCATTGTCAAAATCGCCGGCATTACTGCCCTTGTCGGCGTAAGAGGCGGAATCCCAAATCTGATAGGGATCATTTTCTATGCCGCCGCTCCACCCCAGAAAAAACGAAGAGAACTGGCGGTCATCAATTTTTTCAATCATCACGGAAAATTCCAGCGGTTGCACGCTCATATCAATGCCGGCTTTGGCAAATTGCTGCTTCATATAAACGCAGATTTTCTGAATCAGCGGATCACGCGAAGGCAACAGTATCTGAAACTTAAAAGCTTTGCCATCCCGATGCAGGATGCCGTCGGTTCCCATTTTCCAGCCGGCCCGCCGCAAAAGCACTCGGGCCTTGGCCGGGTCATAGGCAATGGGTTTAATATTTGGATTATTCTGCGGAGAAAGCGGATTAAACGGACCGGTCATCGGCTGGGCCAGCCCATACATAAAGGTTTTAATAATGGCGTTGCGATCCACGAGCATACACAGCGCGGTGCGGGTAAGTCGATCCTTAAATTCCGGCTTTTTAAGATTCCAGCACACAAACTCGTAACCCGCCGCCGGGGTCAGGAATTTGTAGCAGTGATGGGTTTGCGTAAATTTCGGTTGCTTGATGTATTTAACCCACTGCGAAGGCTCCGGAGGATCAGTATCCAACTGCCCACCGAGAAACGCCTGCAAGGCCGCCTGGGGATTCTGGATAAAGCGATAAATAATGCGATTGAATGTGGGCAGCGGTCCCCAGTAACGCGGGTTACGCACCAGCACTATTTCACCGCTGGTCCATTTATCAAACATGTACGGCCCGCTGCCTACCAGCAATCGACCGCGTTTGTTGAACTCGCCGGCTTTTTTAAATTTGTAAACGCTTTCCGGCAATATGCTTAATCCCCCCACCACTTCCAGCGATTTAAAGTACGGATGCTTAAAGGTAAAAATGACGGTATGTTTGCCGACGGCCCGGCAGGATTTCACATCATTAAAGTAAACCCGCTGGGGCGCGTCATCTACGCCGGGGTTCATCATCGTGTTATAGCTGAACAGCACGTCCTGCGCGGTAACGGGGTGCCCATTGCTGAAACACGCCCGGCGGCGGATTTTGAACGTGATCTTCAGGCCATTGGGAGACACGCGGTAGCTTCGGGCCAGCCAAGGCTCCCATTTCAATGTGACTGGATCGCGCGAAAGCAACGATTCCTGAACCCAGCCTTGCACGACGGTAGCACCCTCATCACGCGCGACAAAGGGCGTTAAGGTCCGTGGCTGTTCACCAAGGTTTTCCACCAACCAATCACCACGGGCGTAATCCGGAAGCGAATAGGGATTGTGCGGCAGCAACGGCGGATTGGGGTAACAGACATAACGTGTTCCATCCGGCAGGGTTTCACGAATGTCTTTTTGCGAGGTCTTTGCGGTTTGCCCGGCACCGGATTGTATCCGCAGGCCATGGCGCACAATTTGCTGCAGCAGTTGCGTCTGAGCCAACTGTTGTTCATTGAGAGTTTTTATCTGACTGGATAATGCAATGACCTGCTTATTAACATAATTGAATTGCCCCATCGCCAGGACCGCGGCACCAATAATCAGCAGCAATAGAACAGTGAAAATGAAATCTTTGAGCGTAAATCGATTATCCATTGATTCACCTGCTTACACCGCGCCGGCCGGAACGGGCCGATCACACCCTTTATACGCCGTGAATTCTATCGCGTTCGCACGTCCAATGCATCGCGCAGGGCGTCACCAAGAAAATTTAAGCATAACAGAGCCAGCGTCAAGCCCACGCATGGCCAGGTAATTAGCCACCATTGCGTATGGATCGGGTTGATCGCCTCCACGCCCGACGCCGCCAGATTTCCCCATGTCGGCACCGGTGGCTGAACTCCCAACCCCAGAAAACTCAAAAATGATTCGGCCAAAATCGCGTTGGGCACGGTCAGGGCGGCATACACCGCGACCGAACCGATCAGATTGGGCAGGATATGCCGCAGCAAAATGCGCGATGGTTTGGCACCGGTAGCTCGCGCCGCTTC
>JAKATV010000203.1 GCA_021818565.1 Planctomycetota bacterium | reverse complement strand
CCGAGAATGATCCCCGGGGGGACCTGCACGTTGGCGACAAGATTGGGATCACTATTGAGGGGGGTAATAAACACCGATACCAATACGCCGGCCATCCAGCCAATAAAAGTGGCCACGCCACCGAGATAGGCAATGGGCCGGGTATGAATTTTGCGGTGGCCGTCCGGCTCATCAACAACGCCATAGCGGAGCGCCAGTTGCCGCATGACCGGGGTAAGAAGCACTGTAACAAGAAAGGAGACGTAAAACACCGGCATGTACGGCATAAGTTCCGTAGCAGGTGAAAGCGAGTTAAGGACTGTTGAAGGCATACAAATTCCACAGTGGGGTCATTACGTTCTGGTAAACTCCCGGTTAGTTGGCGGGTGGTCATCTCCCTCTTTACCCAACTTCCATTGTTATGAAGTATACAACCGCCTGAAACTCCTTTGCAAATAAAAACCGAAAAATAATTCGTCCAAATAAGCGATCGCTCGCCCCTAATTGCCTAGCCGAGTAATCGCCGGTCGTTACTCGGAACGGCACATACCTTATCGGCGAAAACGGCACCCGATAATTGTTATTATTTTGCCGGCCGATAAAATGCTGAAATCTCTGCTTTGCTGACAATCTGTCGCCGGCCGATATAATAACAGTCCGAATACGCAGCCAGAAGATTGCATACATCCGAAACAGGTAACGGATGGGATTTATAAAGAATCTGCAACTTGGCGGTTTTAATTGCGTTATAACTCTTGATGCCGGGAAGCAGAATGCCAGCTCAGACAACGGCAAGCCGACAGTTTGAAGCGGCTGTCCATGCTAACATGGGTCGGCTAATTGCCTTGGCGCGGTCGATGCTTGGATCGCAAATGCGAGATTCCAAGCAGGCTGAAGATATGGTTCAGGATGCGTTGCTGAAACTATTCCGCCATTGCGAATCTTATAATTGGGATGATGGCGGATGGTCGCTGATGGCAAAGGCTGTGTCGCGGAATGTCATCAGTTGTCGGCGTCGCAAAATCGGAAGATCGCTTGATGCCGATGACGGTTTATACGACGGCATCGGCAAGGAAAACGACCCGGCGGAAGCGCCCCTGACCGCGGAAACCGTGGAGCTGGTGCGCCAGCACATTGCGTTGCTCCCCGACGACTGGCGTTCGGCGCTGGTGTTACGGGAGCAACAAGGTATGGGCTATCGGGAAATATCCGAAGCCTTGGGCGCAACGGAATCCCAGGTTAAAACCTGGCTTCATCGCGCTAGAATGAAATTGGCCAAGTCGCTTAGATCGCACTTGGAGCAATAACAGCGGCCTACGCCGATAGATATCGGCCAAAGGCCAAAACAGCGAAAGGAACAGCGGGTTTCAAAGAGGTGCTTTATGCGAGAAACCGATTACATTACATTGGAACTGTATCTGGACGGCGAATTGCCGGAAATGGAAAAAGCCGAACTGGAGCAGCGCCTGCTCACCGAGCAGACATTAGCGCAGGCGCTGGCACATCTGAAGCAAGCCAGAACCTTACGACTGGCCGCCCTTGAATCCTACACCCCGGACGCCGCGGAAGCGCAGCGTATGGCGGAAGGTGCCTTGGCCTATTGCCGGGAAAATCAATATGCCCCTATTGGCCGCATTTTGGAATCAAGTGCTACGACAGTCTGGTTGAAACGACTGGGCATGGCCGCGGCGTGTGTGCTTATCGCCACGGGCAGTTACTTTGCCGGGCGGGGGTCTGTGACTTCGACCACACAAACCGCAACAGCTCCCGCAGCGTCTTCAATTATTGGTTATACTGTGCAAATCAGTACGCCCAGCGGCCAGGTTGTATCCCAACGGTTTGCGACTTATCAGCAGGCTAAAGCCTTTGCACAAACATACACCGCTGATGAACAGGCCGTCAGCAATCACGCGGTCGCGGCACCGCAGGTGGCGTCGGCATCGAACACGGGTGTGTTTTAAGATTTCAGGCAGTGGTAATTATTCGGAATTCAATGGTTAGACAAATGCGACATTCTGGAACCACCGGCAAATGGAAGTCGGCCGCGGCATCGCTGGTTGCGGGGATAATGACTTTTGCGTGTTCGGCGGGGTCGGCGGCGGCGCAAAATGCCGCCGATAATCCGGCGCTGTCAGGCGTTACGGATTCCGCCAGGCAGGGTGTGGGGATTCTGGAACAGTTAAGCCGGGAATCTCAGGCATTTTACGGCACGCTGCAAAATTCGTTTGTCACAGTGGAGATGGATCCCAACCCCCTGCACCTGCTTCCAGAAAAGATTCAGAAGAAATTTCTGCTTTGGGAGAAAAACTGGGTCGTAGAGCATGATTTCCGAGCCAATCCCAACGCTCATCGGGAAGGACCTCCGGAACCGCGAATAGTCATCAAACCGGATTTACGATCAGCCGGGAATAAAAAACTCGTGCTTAATCACAGCCAGCAGGAGCGACTGGGAGATATTAACCATCACGCGGCGGCGGAGATTTTTCTGATTCGCCATTATCTTTTTGAAACGCATCCGCTGCCGCCGCAGGAATTCTGGCCGGAAATTAAACTTATTAATGCGCGACTGGCGTCACTACCGACAAACAGCCGCAACACGGTGCGCGGATTAATTGTTGGAGAGCGGGGTTATATAGTTATCCCCGCGGTGATTGCGCCGGCCGGTGACACACGCCCCGTAACAATCTGGAATTCCCGAGGCAAAAAATATTCGGCTTATATTCTTGGTGTGAAGGAAGCAATGGGGGTAACGGTCCTGGCGATCAAGGGGCACCCCAAGCTGCACAGCGTAAGGTTAATCCGCCGTCCATTGCACCCAGCCGAGTTGCTTTTTGCGATAAGCGCAACATCCGCTTCCGCCCATTGGATTATGCCGCTGGGTGAAAAGCCGATGAGGCTTCCGCGCTTCGGCCGCCACGACAGGGACGACGGACCGGCAATGAGTGGGCTTATGGGAAAGTCGCCTGCCTTCGTATTTAATTTGCGCGGACATCTGGCGGCATTGAATTTACCAAGCGGATTTTTCCCGTTGAATAACAACCGCCGGGCGCTGAAAAGTTTTCTGCTCACCGGCTCACCGCAACCGCCGCGATTTGGTATTCGCTTTGCCATGATTAAAGCCAATGATCCTTTGCGCACGCGCATTGCGGACTTGGGCCATAAACCGGCTATGAAGGTTACCGGGACTTTTCCTAATTCGCCGGCTGCCCGAGCGGGAGTGAAAAAGGGCGACATCATTATTGCCATTGACGGGTCGTCGATCCTGGATTTTCACGCCATTCATCGCCATATTATGGCTAATCCAAAAAACGTGGTACTGACGATCCTGCGGCATGGGAAAAACGTTCATATCAGCATGAGTTTGCGCTTTGGGCGCAACCGCGCGGAGCATGCCGGCAAAGCACGTAAGCCATGAAAAGCCTGTAGCGGTTTATGGGGCATGGGGTGCCGAGGTTGCGGTCAGATTGCCGTGCTAAAGCGAGTAGCCGAGTAGCATTTCATTTCCGGCGGGATATAAATCAGATGATCAATCTGCTACAATAGGGGTTATGGAATGGTCGGGCGGTCGCTCGGCGTAAGCCGGGAGGAAAGTCCGAACACCGCAGGGCGCGGTGGTGGGTAATCCCCACCCATTCCCGTTGGCAACGGCGGGAATGCGGGAAAGTGCCACAGAAAATATACCGCCGAATTCCGATTTTTCGGAATGGTAAGGGTGAAAAGGTGCGGTAAGAGCGCACCGCGGCCATGGTGACATGGCCGGCATGGCAAACCCCACCGGGTGCAAGACCAAATAGGGAATCGAAGCGCCGGCCCGGCGCGCAGGCGTCCGCCGCAAAATGCCCCCGTCAAGGGATAGCGGAAGCCGTAGCATCATCACCGGCAAAGTTCTCTTCGGAGAATCAGCACGAATGATACGCGTAGATTCCGGGTAGGTTGCTTGAGGCAGACGGTAACGCCTGTCCCAGATCAATGACCGCCGCCCCACAAGCGGCACAGAATTCGGCTTATAGACCATTTCAGAAAAATAAACCGCGGTCTGGCAGCAGGCCGCGGTATTTTTTTGCCCGCAATTGCCCATTGCACGACACGGCATACGCCTCGGAAAATGCCAGTGATGTAAGGCACCGCCAAATTTTGTGGTGCAGGCGTCCACGCCTGCCTCAGGAGGTGTGGGCGACAGGCATGACGCCAGCGAGGCAGGAGATATTCCGGCAAAAATGGGCATGCGCCAAGCCAATCGTAATGGGTTGAGTTGCGCTTTGTTATCATGCAGCGTTACGCGTACAACTCAACGCTGCCGCATTGAGCTATGGGGACGTGTTGGGGGTCAGGACGGTCAGGACGAAAAGGTGCTTGGAGGGGAATTTTGAGGGAGACATGTGGTAGTGGATTATTTTTGCGGGATCGTGGGCGAGTTGTGGGGACACGAAAATTAGATCGGTAGGCCAGGGGCTGTAAACGTGATTGGTGTAATTTTCCCAAGTCCCCCACTGCTGTCCCGGTTTATGTAGCGCGTAATTGAAGGTATCGCGTAATGGGACGGTGGAGGGCGTTCCAAGCAGTGCCTGGTAAATGGCGTGCGAGCTACGGGAATGGTTCATATCACCCAGGAGAATATCTTTTGCGGCGGGGAAGCGGTTTTGCCATTGGGATAGGATTTTATGCAGCTTTTCAGCACTTTTTACAGCATTTTTTTCCCAGTGTCGCAGGTGGACATCCAGAACAATCAGATCCGGGAAGCGATCCAGACGGTCGTGCAATACCACCAGGGAAAAATAGGTATTCTCGGTGGGATTATTTTGCGGGTGATTGGGACGCACCATGCCGTAGGTTCCCGCAATGCGCCGGAAGTGATCGCGGCGAAACCAGATTTGATTCCAGGTGCTTAACGGCCCGGCTAAGGTGGTAATCAGACTGCGGTGAATGGCGGCTCCATCCGGAAAGTGGGCGTAGGCGGGCAGGTGGGCGGCGAGCCACGCGGTTTGCGCGGGCGTTGACGCCTGCATACCTATAATATCGGCGTGAATGTGATGTAACACTTGAATGAGCATTCCGCGGCGGTTGGACCAACTGTGAATTCCCTCATGAGGCCGCAGCAGGTTGATATTTGCGGTCAGCACGCGAATATCCGCGGAGACGGGCCGGTGGATGGCGACGTGGTTAATGGGCATCATGCGAGGTGGCCTTAACCAGATAAAGGCCACCACCCCGGCCACCATGGCCATGGATATGATAAAAAAGGCAGTTCGATGAGGTAGCGGGCGAAGGCGCATGGATTAAACTCGATTCTTTATTTTTTTGGGGGCGGAAAATTGCCTGCTGATTAAAAAATCAGCTAACGCGGGAAAAGCGGCGGCCAAAGCCAGAGCATATCGAACGGGTGAAAAAGGCCATAATTCCGGCTTTGGATGTTCAATCAGGCGTACAATTTTCTCGGCCACAAGTTCCGGGGTTTGTGTTTTTCCCAACCCATCGACTTGCTTGCCGCTACGCCGGCTGGCCTGCTGAAAAAACTCGGTACTCGTGGTGACTGGATGAACAGAACTTACCGCAACGCCATGGCGGGACAATTCAAGGCGCTGGGCCTCCGCCAATGAAAGCTGGGCGGATTTGGTCATGGCATAGGCTCCCATTTGCGGAATTGAACGCCGGGCAATCGCCGAAGAAACAACGATAATATGGCCGGCGTGCTGGTTGATCATAATCGGAGCGGCGGCGGCCATGACATACCATGTACCCATGACATTGACATTCCATATTTCCCGCAACTGCTCTGGAGTGGTAAGGTGAACCGGTGAGCGAAGCCCGAATCCGGCGTTGGCGATCGCAACATCCAGGCGGCCAAAACGCTCTTTGGCGCTTTGTACCAAGGTAACGACATTTTCATGGATGGCAACATCACATGGAGCGATTATCACCTGTGATCCGCAGGCTTTAGCCTTGTCGGCCACGGCTTGGAGCTTATCCATACGTCGGGCACCTAGAACCAGGGTGGTGCGGCGTTGTGCCAAGGCCAAGGCACACGCGGCACCAATTCCGGAAGATGCCCCGGTAATTACCACCACCTTCTTTGACCAGTCCACAGGCATAACACTCATCCATTTCCAGAATTTCCACACTTTGGATTCATTTTGGCAGCGGTACTTATTGCCCCGTCTGCGTGGTCGGCGGCGTCCGTGGCACGAGTACTTCGTCCGAGCGTATATCCAGATACGCTTTCCCAGCATCTATACGATGATATTGCTGATAGACGTCATGAAGCAACTGCAATTTTCGCGAGGCGGGCACTTCATAAAAGCCCTCCTTGCCCGGTGGAAGCCCCCAGTATATCTGTGTACCGAAGCGAGTTTTGAGAATAATCTTGGGCGTGGTTGGCGGCACATTGGTATACATGTTCGCCAAATCAACAGATTGAATCTGGCTGGAATATGCGTGGCCGGACAACAACGCTACCATCTTCAGTCCGAGTTTTATACCAGGTGCCGAGAATGGCTTGCCCGGCGAGGGAACAGAAACCGTAACACCGCTAATGCGCATCAACCAGGCAAGCTGTGGCAAATCAACCGCACCATACGTTCCGGGAAGGCGGACGGCATGGGGGCTTATCAGATAGTAGCTGCCCCCCACCGAAACCAGTGCGGCGGGCCGACGGTATTGGCAGGAAATTTCAATGATCTGTTCATGCGGCAGCCAGACCCGTCGCACATAATTGACGCGCTTAATCCAGGCGTTAAATCCCTGTGACGGGTGGGCGGTAAAATGGCGGGCAAGAATCTGAAGAATTTTACCATTCAACGGGTTACGGAGTTCCGCGGCATACGCGGGATGGCGAGGATTGGAAATTGTGAATTGCACCGCCTCCGCGGCCAGAGAATTTAATATCGGTGCCGCGAGCCAGGGCGGAGCACCCACCATTACAATGCGCTTTAACGGACGATCCCGTGACCGTTGGGCCATGAGCATTTTTCCGTAAATGTTCAGCCGGGCAAACCCCTCAATGACCATAGCCACGACCAATAGTGTCAGGCAAAGCAGTAGAGTGCTATGCACCCAGGGAATATCCCATGGGCGATGGTAGGTCGATCTGTAACGGCTTTTGGTCATAATTATTTCAATGCCTGTCTCACGTGTGCGGCTGGGCCGGCGTGCGGACCGGCACGGGAGACTGGTCACGCAGAGCCATTGCCGAAAGACGCTCGCACAATTCATCAAATGCTATTCCGGCTCTGGCGGCGGCTTTGGGCACCAAAGAGTGGCTGGTAAACCCCGGCAAACTATTAAGTTCCAAAACCATGGGCTCCATGGTAGCTTGATCCACCATAATATCCACACGCGCCAAATGACGCGACCCGAGGCATGTGTATGTATCCAATGCCATTTGCCGAACTTTATGCAAAACGGCCTCAGGAAGCGCAATGTCAAAAACATATTCGGTATCATCGCGCGTATATTTCGCCTGATAGTCGTAAAATGCGGCCGCCGGGCGAATCTGAATGATCGGCAAAGCCGTGCCATCAACGATGCCTACGGTTAACTCCGGTCCGGAAATGAATTTCTCCACCAGCATCGCTCCGTATTGCGGCAAAAATTCGGACAGGTGGGCGCGCGCGTCGGAAATATTGGCGCATATTCGACAGGCCACGGAGCTGCCGTCCGCAATGGGCTTAATAACGCAAGGATAGCCAATACCGCTGCGTGGGGTCCAGCTATCTTTGAATTTTCCATTGCTGACTACCTGCCAGTTCGGTGTGGCGATACATTTTTCCGCGAACACGCTTTTAGCAGCGACTTTATCCATCGCCAATTTCGCCGCCGCCGGCCCGGACCCCACATAAGCCATGCCGCGGGATTCCAGAATTTCCTGCAATTGGCCATCTTCCCCGAAGGTTCCATGCAGAGCGGGAAATACCAGATCACATGGACGATGATCCAGGGCCGCAAGGTTTTCGGGACTGATATCGGCCTGAAAAACGGTATGCCCGCGCCAGCGCAATGCCGCGGAGATCTGGGATCCGCTGGCTAGCGAAACTTCGCGCTCCTTGGATATACCTCCGGCGAGCACGGTAATATTCAATGGCTTAAGGAAAGCTGTCATGGTGTTCTCCAGAATTCAGCGGGACCTGGTGATCATGAGATTCCACAGGCAAAGCAACGACCGTCCCTGAAGCAAATCCATACGTATCGGAGCCTGAAACGTTTACCAAATCACCACTTCACTTTCCAGTTCAATACCGGTTTTGTCGCGCACGGTCTTGCGTGCCAGTTCCATCAGGGCAAGAACATCGGCACTTGAGGCTCCATGCCGCGCAACAATAAAGTTCGCATGATGCTGAGAGATTTCCGCCCCCCCGACGACACTTCCTTTTAATCCCGCTTCATCAATAAGTTTGCCGGCGGACAGGCAGTCAGGATTTCGGAAAATGCAGCCGGCGCTATTATCTTTCAGCGGTTGGGTATTACGTTTGTACATCCAGATTTCTTTAACTCGTTGGGCCAGACGATCGGGATTTTCCGGAGTCAGTTCAAAGAGCGCATCGAGGATAATTTTGGCATTGATATTGCTTCGGCGGTATGAAAATACCAGATCATCACGCTGCCGGGTAAATACCTGCCCGAAAGAATCCATGACCGTCACTTCCGCCACGGTTGAGCCAATGTCACCAAACGTGCCGCCGGCGTTCATGCGAATTTCGCCGCCCACCGTACCTGGAATACCCGCCTGGCATTCCAAGCCCGCCAACCCGGTTTTCGCCAATTCCAAGACCAGCTTTAAAACGTCCTTCCCGGCACCCACGCGTACCATGCGATCATCAATAACCACCCGGCTAAAGGCGCTATGTGAAAGTGAAATCACCGCGCCGTCAACCCCCTGGTCGCGTACCAGCAAATTGGCCCCGCCGCCCAGCAGATACATTGGAATATTATTCTCCGCCAGGCGTTTGACCACCGTCGAGAGTTCATCGCGGCTGCGCGGCTCAATGAAGTAGCGCGCAGGCCCTCCAAGACGAAACCATGTCTTGGGTGCCATAGGTTCATTGAGGCGAACGATATTTTCAAAGTCGGCGTACCAATTCATGCGTAATTTCCCAAACCGGCCCAGCACCCATGGATACAACAAGATCACCCGCTTTTAATTCCAATTCAAGAGCGGCCACAACCTCCGGAAATGCAGGAATATAGCGACCATATCGGCCATTGGCCACAATGCGATCGACTAAATTTTGCGCGCTGACGGCTTTAATATCAGCTTCGGTGTCCCGCGCCATGTAAATATCCGGGACAATAACCATATCCGCATCGGAAAATCCGAGCGAAAATTCCTCCAGCAAGCTACGGGTCCGGCTGTGCTGATGCGGCTGAAAGACGCAAATCAGCCGCTGCGGCCGGTAGAATTCCCGCAAGCCGGCCAGCGTTGTGCGGATTTCCGTGGGGTGGTGGGCATAATCATCAAGGATCGTGATGCCGTGAAGCTTTCCCAGCAACTCACTGCGGCGATCAGCCCCCGTAAATGCTTCAATGGATGAAGCGATGACATCCCATGGCACGTGGCAATGCCGGGCAATCGCCGCAGCGACCAGGGAATTACCGATATTGTGCCGTCCCGGAATCCGCAAGGCCAGCCGCGCCACCCGGTGCCCCATATACGAAACATCATAGGAGAGCCGTCCATTTTCTGATTTTATATCTGTCGCCAGCCAGATCGGGGTGCCCGCCAGACCGTAAGTCTCAACGCGCGCATGAGCCTTCGCGGCGGCTTGCCGGCACCAGGGATTATCCGCATTGGTGACAACCACGCCATCGGAGTCCACCTGAGACATAAACTGCCCGAAGGCCTCGGTGATCTCGTAAATATCGTGATAATAATCCAGGTGGTCCGGCTCCACATTGGTTACGGCGGCAAGACTCGGATGCAGATTCAAAAAACTGCGGTCAAACTCGCAAGCTTCGGCAATAAAATATTCTCCTGATCCGCCATAGGCCGAGCCGCCCAGTTGCCGGGAGCTGGCCCCAATAATGTACGAGGGGTCAATACCGGCCCGTAAGAGAATATAGGCAACCATAGAGGTCGTGGTTGATTTGCCATGTGTACCAGCGATGGCGATGCCATGCTTTAACCGCATGATTTCACCGAGCATCTGGGCATATTTAAAAATCTTAACGCCTGCATGCCGAGCTTGCGACAATTCAGGATGATCGTCCTTTACCGCAGCGGAATGCACCACACATTGAGCGTCATGGGGAAAACTGGCAACGGTCTGCTGATAGGAAATCGCGACGCCCATTTTCTCCAGTTTTTTCGTTGCGGGAGACTCCCCGCGGTCAGAACCGGAAACAACAGCTCCCATGTGCGCCAGCATTTGCGCTAGGCCGCACATCCCGCTGCCGCCGATTCCAATAAAATGGACACGCTTTTGATAGAATTTATTATCCCGCATAGCAAACCCAGCGGCCCTTTCCGTCGCATTTATCTTGAGAGGCTGTTTGAAATCAATGACCTCCAGCTTGGCCACCGCCGGTTGTGAGATATCCTTTTTGGTTGATGTCACCACGAGGCGGCCTCCTTTATTATTGGCATGGATACAGCGGTCCATTGCCGCCGGCGACCAACAGGGTATTGCCCGGACGATTTCACCGCTGATCTCCTGTCTTTAATTGAATCTGCTGCATAAGCCAGCGGGCCACTATGACCGCGGCATCGGGCCGGGCCTGGCTGTGCGCCGCCAGCGCCATTTCCCCGAGACGGTCAGTTTCAGTTAGTAAACGCATGAGCACCGGCTTAAGCTCGGCGGCATTGTGCGCGGGATTTTTACTATCGCGCACGAGAACCGCGGAACCGGCGGCACAGAGTTTCTCAGCGTTGGCCTGCTGATGATGATCTTTATGGAACGGATACGGCATAAGAATTGCCGGCACTCCCATACATGATAATTCCGCGCACGTACCGGCCCCCGCCCGCGCAATGGCCAAATCGGCCATGGACCAAACTGCGGCCATATCATCACAATAATCGATAATTTTCCATTGAACCTGTGGCCGGCGGCCCGCCAGAGCCTGCAACTGTGCCGCATGGTCCAAACCCGTAAGATGCAAAATCTGCCAGTGCGAATCGCCTGCGCCATTCAGGAGATGTTGTATTTCCGGATCACTTAGTAATATCGCGATAGCATGATTGATGCTTTGCGCTCCCAACGAAGCGCCCGTAACGACCAGCGTTTTCCGATTCGGGTCCAAAGCAAGTTTTTCCGCCGCAACGGCACGGCTCATTCGCACCAGCGAGGCCCGAACGGGACATCCCGCCACCTGTATGCGATTCGCATATTTCCCCGCGGATTGTTCCAGGGGCCATTGTGAAAAAATGACATTCGCCCGCCGCATTAAAAATCTACTGGCCCGCCCCGCCAGCGCATCGGGATTCAACAAGCCCACCGGGATATTTAGTTTTGCCGCTTCGTAAGAAGCCGGCCCCGCGGCATACCCACCTAATGCCAGCACCACGGCCACCTGATGCTGAGCAAAAAACTCCCGCCAGTACCGACACGACTTTTGCCAAGCCATATAAAACGCCGGCCACTTCACAGGATTGGTGGAAAGCGGCTTAACGTCCTGCTGAACATAATCCGCAGCAGCCGCACCCAGCAGCCGCTGATCAATTTTGCGCGGCGTGGCAGCCCAGATAATTTTGACTTGTCGGCCGGCGGAGGAAAGCAGTTGGTCTAATTGGTGCGCCACAGCCAACCCCGGATACAAATGCCCGCCAGTACCCCCGCCCGCCATAATTACGTAAATGAGGTCTTTACGAGGTGGTGCGGATATTCCAGGATCCGCCGATACTCCATCTCGCAGGGGCACTACCGCATGGCCACCAGTATTCAAAAGATTCATAGCGCACCAGCCCCGGCGGGTTGCTTTTCCGCCAAGTTAAGTTCCAGAGGCGCAGGGCGACCGGAGCTTTCGTTACCGCCGCGCGGCCCCGCTTCAAGTCGATTCACGCGCTCTACGCTCATCACCAGACCGATGGCCCCCGCGGTAAGAATCCAGCCAGTTCCACCAGATGAAATCAGCGGTAGCGCTATGCCTTTGGTGGGCACGGTAACCGTCACAACCGCGATATTCATCGCCGCCTGTAAGCCGATCATGGCCGTGCAGCCGAATGCAATGAGTTTACCGAATAAATCCCGTGCCCTCCGCCCTGTCTGCCAACCGGAAAACAACAGCGTAAGATACAACAAAATCACCATCATGCAGCCGAAAAAGCCAAGTTCCTCGGCGATCAGACTGAAAATAAAATCGGTATTATCCTCGGGCAGATAGCCCATTTTCTGAATGCCATCACCCAGGCCGCGACCCCAGAATCCGCCGCTGGCAAAGGATAAAAGCGATTGAATGGGGTTGTACCCCGCGCCTTTGGGGTCCATGTGCGGGTGCATGAAAATCAGCAAACGTTCGCGGCGATACGGCACATGCCAAACCGCAAAATAAAGCACCACCAGCGCCGGAGGCAGCAGCATGGCGAGGTGCCACCAGCGACACCCGGCCATTAGCATCAGTAGAACAGCGATGCCGGCAACCAGAGCGGCAGTGCCGAAATCCTCTTTTAAGATCAGCGCACTGGTCGCCCCCACCACCACCATGAGAGGAACAAAGCCTTTCCAAAAATTACGAATCTGCTCGCCGCGATGTACCGCATAGGCACTGATAAATAATACCAGCGACCATTTGGCAAGTTCCGATGGTTCAAAGCTCAAGGCATGAGAACCAATGCGCAACATCAGCCAGCGTTTGGCTCCGTTTATATCCGTCCCCAGACGCGTCAGCACCAGGGCCAGGCATATTAAACTCACCACCACCAGCATCGCGGGCACCGAGCTTGCCATGCTCCGGCCAATGAGCCGACGATAGTCCAGACGCCATAGAAACACCAGTAAGATCATCGCCAGGGCGGCGTGAACAGCCTCGACATTGAGAACCAGGTGGAATAAATAGTCATGAACCAAATGGCCGATGCGGGCATCAGCGCTTTGGGTCATCAGCAGGCCAACGCCCAAGAGAGCCATGCACACAGCGAGCATGAGTTGGTCATAGGTTAACGAGACGGGGCTTAGCTGCACGGTGAATCGCGCCGGGGGCGGCATTGCGGAAATATCCGGCAGCGACCGTCCGGAATGGCGGTCACCCTTCGCCCAGGTCACGCGGGTGGGCCAATTGATTAAATTACGGAACCCGGCCATCACACCACCCCCCGCCCATGAAAAAGCCAATCGCGGCGACACCCGCCGGTTTGCATAAATCAGGTAAAAGATATTGCTTTAACACGTTCACGCCGCAGCCAAATCCATGCCGCCAATTCAGAAACGTCCTTGTTCCCCGCCGCTGGAACGCCCAGTACGCGAGAGTCGGGGCGAACCGGTCCATTAAAGACCGATAAGCGCACATAGTATAAACATATTTTCGTTGATTGCAGCATTCCAGCATCAGTTTTTCTTTTATTTTTTTTGTTTGTCTGACTTTGGAGGGGCTTTTATGCGATGGGCTGTGGATGCAAATTACCATTTATTGTAGTATGCTACCGCAAAACAAGGTGGAGCGCTGCGAAACTGCGGATGCCTGAACGTCATGAATCCCTTCAGGACGCCACCTCAGCAGTGAGAGCGCTATTTCGCCAATTATCTTAGGAGAAACGGATGATGCGTACGGTTTTTATGCGGATCGCAACGGCGTTTGGCGCGTTGGCGGCATTAACTCTTGTGGGCACGGGTCTTTCCCGGGCAGCCGATGCGGGTGAATATATTCGCACCGGCCTGACCCCAGCACAGGTAGAATCGCAGGCTGACGCCCTGCTGGCCAAATTAACCCTAAAAGAAAAAATTCATCTTTTGGCCGGCAACGGGAGCATGTGCACGCGTCAGGTTCGCAAACTGGGAATTCCCCGCTTAAATATGAGCGATGCCTCCCAAGGCGTACGCGTATACGGCCCATCTACCGCGTATCCGGCATCGGTGTGTTTGGCGGCAACTTGGGACCCAAAACTGGCCGGGCGCGTGGGTCGGGCTTTAGGCTCTGATGCGCTGGCGCGGGGAGTTAATATCATCTTAGGCCCCGGCATCAACCTGATGCGGGAACCACAAGACGGACGTAACTTTGAATTTGTCGGGGAAGATCCGTATTTGGCGGGGCAACTTATTGCGCCGTGGATTCGTGGGATGCAATCCGTCGGCGTGGCGGCCTGTGCCAAACATTTTGCCGCCAATGAGCAGGAAACTAATCGTATGACGATTGACTGTATTGTCAGTCGTCGGGCCTTGGAGGAAATCTAT